>NZ_RCSQ01000117.1:0-13021 GCF_004103255.1 Pseudoalteromonas sp. PS5 | reverse complement strand
GCCTGCGGGAGGCGCGACTGGGGTATCGAGACAAGGGGGATAAGGATAGGGGTTTCAATCCACGCGCCTGCGGGAGGCGCGACCGTTCAATTTCTGCATGATGCTTACTGTGTTCAGTTTCAATCCACGCGCCTGCGGGAGGCGCGACGTGTATTTCAGGCGAGTTCAATATAAGCGGGGTTGTTTCAATCCACGCGCCTGCGGGAGGCGCGACAAGTTAACTTTTGTTGCAGGTTGAAAATGACAGGTTTCAATCCACGCGCCTGCGGGAGGCGCGACGGGTAAGCCAACGAGTATCATTAAATTACAACGAGTTTCAATCCACGCGCCTGCGGGAGGCGCGACTATTGAGATAGTTGAAAAACTGCGTAACGGTGAAGTTTCAATCCACGCGCCTGCGGGAGGCGCGACCGCCTTGCTTTCAAGGCACAACAACCCTAGTACGGATTGTTGTTTTCCGCTAACTATCAGTTAAATGGGGTTTAATGCCCGTTTAACTGACAAAGAAAAGAAGTTTTTCCATATTTTTAAATAACTTATAAAATCGCTAGATCCCTGGGGTTTTGATGAGTACGCTGCCCTAGCGATTTAATCGACTTCATATTTTATACCATACACTATGTAAAAAACTTAACCTCTGTCAATCGCGACTTATATACAGCAATAATTTGTCAGTACAGCTAACAACGCACGCTACACACGCTTTGTGCCTATCAGCATGGATCATTTGCTCAATACAGCCACTCGCTTGCGTTCATTTTCAGTAAAACTTTTTATTAATAGGGCTTCAATCTGCTCTGTTGCCATTGGGGTATTACCATACTCGGCTAAAATGGTTTGTTTTTGCGCTTGAAACGTGTGCAGCTTTTGCTGCCAATCTAGGTCTTGCTGTGTTACTTCAAGTACACGCATCGCAACGTCATCACCAAAATCAGCACTTAGCTCGTTGTAACTTCGTTGCTTGAGGTTAGCGTGTAAATCATGAAGCTGCGCTGTCGCACGAAATAAAGATTGCTCGGACTTTGAAAGCTGACTGATATTTGCTTCAATAAGTTGCTGCTTTTGCGCTTCGCTTAAGCGAGTGTCTGATAAAATTTGCCAACGGTTCACTGTTTGCCTATCCCATGCATTATCCTCCTCAAACCACTGCACAATTACCTCTTTGGTAAAAAAACGACGCTGTAAGGCGTGCAATTGCTCAAGCCGCTCTGACAAATTAAGCTGCTCATCCACTTGCCCTAATGCTTGTTTAAACTCCACATATCTACCAGCTATTTGATGAAGGCACTCAGGCAATAAACTTAGGTGATCAGCCCACTTCTCAACTTCTTGTAAATTCTGTAATGCAAAAAGCCAGTCATCGATTAGATATTTATCCTCTTTACTGAAAGGCTTGCACTCAGCACTCACAGATACCGAATTGATAGATTGTGGAGCCTTACTCTGTTCGTATTTAAGAGCAGGTGCTGTCACTAACTGGGGGAAATGACTTGACCGTTGCTGCTGAGTAAAAATCAGTAACATACTCAGAAATACGATAAGCAGCAGGCTCCACTTTTTCATAATGCTAATGCCTTCAAGCGGCGGATATGTTGTCTGTAAACTGTTAATGGATCAGTTTCAAACAGATGGTGAATGCCAATTGTTTGGTTTACCTGATCTAAGTGGTTCATTTTGAATTGGTTATTAATCACTTGGCCTAAATTACTAGAGCAAGCCGACACCAAACCATCGTTGGCTTCATCAAATACTTGTGAGAACAAGGCCAAAGCATTGTCGGCAGGGTCAAAAACATTCGTCCATGCTTTGCTGCCACTCCAAGAAAAATAATGTACGCCATTACTGGCTAGGCTTTGTGTTTCAGCGCAGTAGCTACTCGGCACACCTTCAGGATATTTTTGATTGAATGCCAAGGTTCCTGCTGTCGTTAAGGCGCTGAGTGCTTCTAGCGCGTCTTTTGGTACGCCTGACTTACCTGACAGTAAATCAATTAGTCCTGCAAGCGCGTTAGCAAGGGAAGCTAAAAACTGCTCTGAGAATGAGCCACTATCAACGCCACCACGCACCACATCCGCAAATCGACTGCCCCAATTAACGCCACCGATACTGGTTACAGACGCTACCCACTCAGGTTTTACCGAGGCCACATAGCGGATAGTTTGTGCACCTTGGCTGTGGCCGATTAAATTAACTTTTTCTTGCCCTGTTAATGCTCTCACTATTGCGACTTGCGCCAACAACTGCTCGCCACGCAATTCTGAATTATGGGCAGAAGATACTTGTGCAACGTATACCTGACCACCTTCTTCTTGAATAACTTGCGGGACGCGATAGAAATAATCTACACCCAGCAAATTATCAAAGCCAAACAACCCGTGCACTAATATCACCGGATATGTTAGCTGCTCTTCACTGTGCGCGGGGGATCCCACGATTGCCAATACCCCAAATAGGGCGCCAAGAATTAACCTTTTCATGTACTTGCTCCAACTGTTACAATTTAATAACAATACAACTGTAGAGGACAATGGTCAGAGGTCAAGCCAGAATGATGTGTTAAATGAAATTTTAATGAATCAAAGGTAAACAAATGTAAATATAAAAAGGATGCAGAATGAGAAAATTAGTAACTGAATATCTACACTTTAAATTGTTGCTGCTGGTTCATTGTCTATCTGAAGCTTGGATAAGAAGCAAGCTGGCTCATCCAAGCTTCGGGATCAGTGTTTATTGACAATCTGCATGCGGATAGGTTGCCAAGCCATCAAGATGAACACGATAGCTATTTCCTGTAATCGGCGTTGTACCGTAATGCCCTGCATCAGCACCTATGGTAAAAGCCTGTGATGCTGGGATCCCTGCTTTAATAAAAGCTTCAGCGTCTGTTTTTGCATTACCGTAGGCGCGCACGACCTCTATACCTTGTGCTTCTAGGCGATTAATTTCAGCGGTTTTATACTCAGCCGTTTTGAATAAGCTGGTTTCGTTACTCAAAGAGGTGCGCAAAAACCCTTGCGGTAGGCCCATCCAATTTAACCAACCGCGCGTCCCTTTTGCATACCAATATACGCGCGCCGTCAAAAATACAGGTTGATAGCCCAAATCTAAATAATGACGGACTAGATCGTATGCCCCGTCTTTTGGTGAGGCGTGATCTATTCCTGTATAGTCGCCGATTTGCTCCGCATCGGACTCTGTTAAGGTGCCATCAATGTCAAACAACACAGCTTGAGTCCCAGGCTCTACCACGGTGACATAACCCTGCGCCCCAGTACCGTCAGCGGGCACCCCAGCGTATATACGATACTGTCCTGCAGGTAGCGCTGGCAAAGAAATAAAGGCCTTGCCATCGCCATTTGTCGTTTGCTCCCCAAGATAATGCCAGTTCGAGTCTGACTCACTGCGATAGTAAAATTCCACAGCTTCAAACTCTAAATCTTTGTGGGTGATACTACCATAATCAAACTTTGCGGTGATCTGGGTAACGGTACCACTCGCTGTTACTTGATCATGCACCATATGGTAGCTCGGTAGCCAAGATAAATACTTATTAAAGTGATTAGAAAAGCTGCGTTTTTCCATATTGGGGGCAGCATACTGTGTTTCTAGCTCACTGATGTTGGGACACTTTGGGGCTGCTAGTGAAGAAAATGAAGCGAATAACGCAACGGCTAAAATAGAATGTCTCATGCACGACTCCGTGTTTATTATTGTCGATAACAAATACATCACTTGAAGAGCACTTTGCTATTCTCAAGTGATAAAGCGCCAGGCACGATAATCATCGCCCTGTCATAAAACGCTAGAGCATAAACTCGAAGTGTGTCAAATATGTTAAATTAATATTAATGCAAAATATAAATCCTACGCTGCTAAATTAGCCTGTATCCAGAAAACTCTATCGCATTAGAAGCACGTATTACTTTCCATTCAAGATAGCGACCATTGCTTCGATACTGACTTCCTGACATCCTCGCCGGTTACTGCCGCTCCAAAGCGGGCTAAAGTCACCTTTCCCTTGCTTTTCGGCTGCAACGCGTAAAGGTGCCAACGCAGCAGATGCGTATGGGAAGCTTGGTGTTTGCTCGTAGATAAAATCAAGTGCAAGCATTAGCCGATTCTCAATCCCACGAGCTGGTCGACCTGAAAATACATTTGTCACAGCAGAAGGCTCAGCTAATGATTTAAGTGCATGACGATGAACTTGCGTGGTGTCAGCTTCATCACAGAGTAAAAAACTAGTACCTACTTGTGTTCCACATGCACCAAGTTTTTGCATCATCAACACATCTTGATGTGAAGCAATGCCACCTGCGGCAATCACCGGAATAGGTAACTTCTCAACCAGCTGTGCTACCAATTGTTTTGTTTGCAATTGCTCATCAAGTTTAGCTTCAGTAAACGTTGCTCGGTGACCACCAGCTTCAATTCCTTGAGCGATCACGATGTCTGCACCATTTTTTGCCAACCAAATTCCCTCTTCGACTGTTGTTGCTGAAGATAAAATCGTCGCTCCCCAAGACTTTACCTTTGCCACCAGTTCTGGCTTTGGTAAACCAAAGTGAAAGCTGATAACTGGAGGTCTGTAAGGAGCAATCGCCTCAGCCATCTCCTCATCAAATGGCCTCCTAAATACACCGACCTCATTGTCGGGTGTTAGGCCAAATTCAGCATAATATGGTGCTAGTTTTTGTAGCCACTTACTTTGCTGTTGCGTATCCAACTTGGGCATATCATGGCAAAAAAAGTTAAGGTTGTACGGCTTGGATGTTTGTGCCCTAAAGTTTTTTATTTCACACACCACCTGCTCTGCGTTAAGCATGCCACATGGGATTGAGCCTAAAATTCCAGCCTTGCTTGCTGCGGCTGCTAAGCGCCAATTTTGCACGCCTGCCATTGGCGCTTGGATCATAGGAATTGAAATATTAAGTAATGTAGAAAGCTGCATTATAAAGTCCTTGTTTTTATCGTAGCGCTGATACGCTCATACACTATAAACACGCTCTGTGTGGGGCCAGCAACATAGTAAAACACAACCGTGTTCATTAGACACCTTTTTGCTCATTGGCACTCGATTTTAACCTAACGCATACGTGCCTTCATCTCCTGCGTTTTTGGCATTGTAATCTAAAGTAATTTGCGTAGCGGCAGCCTTGAGTTACACTCTCGTAGATCTCACTGCGCAGTTTAAGGATGTACCATGCACGAGCATACACAACGTATCTGTGATTTTCTTAGCGAAATAAACTTACCCTACAAACTCCACTCAGTAGAAGCAGACACATTTTTACCTGGTTTAAAAACTGTCATGGGCACACTTTATATTGATACCGATAAACTCATGTACCCAGGTGATATACTTCATGAAAGCGGCCATATTGCAGTATGCGAGCCTATATATCGCAAGCAACTACATGAAGATGTGTATAAAAACGGACTAAAAAATGGCAGAGAAAAGCAAGCCATGCACGCTGAAGAAATGGCAGCAATTGCTTGGTCTGTGGCCGCAATCCAACATATTGGATTGCCAATTGAAGTCGTACTACACCAAGATGGCTATAAGGGGGCATCCTCAAACTTAATTGATGCCTTTAAGAGCGGCGGTGGACTTGGCTATCCACTGCTCGACGCATGGGAAATGACATGCCCTAAAGCGGGTTTTCCTAAAATGAAAATATGGATCAGAGAGCGTCGCTGGATTAATGAGTAGGTTAACTAGTGGTTCACATGAGGCTTTGTTCTTTTTGTCATCACCAACTCAGCTAAACAGCTAGGTTAGTGATGACATAGTGCTCCACTCTTAGAGGCTAAAACCAATTATCTTAATTAAGTGGTATTAGTTCTTGTGGAGACAGCTTACCGTCTTCATTGCTGTCTAGTTTATCAAAAATAGCCGCGAGTGAATCTGATAATGCGGCTTCGCTTTTTGAGATGAACCCATCTTGGTCTAGGTCAAAGTCGCTAAACTCGACTGCCATGACAGCACTTGACCCTAGTGCCGTAATGGCCAAACAAAGAGTGATTACTGGTTTCATGAACCCTCCTAACCTTTAAAATTAGAAAATTCAGACGCACTAAGCTGACCATTTTTGTCCACATCCAACTTCTCAAATTGACCAAGTAGTGAGGAGGACATCGAAGCCTCTTGCTGACTTATTTGACCATCTTTATCTTTGTCTACATCTTGAAATGACAAGGTCGCCGCAAGTGCCATTGTGCTCACTAATACGCCAATCGTTGTTGCACATACTGTTCTAAGTTTCATCACTATTCTCCTTACCATGCTAGATTATATCAATTTGACTTACACTCTTTTATTAGCCTTTGAAGTCGTTAAATTCAGACTGGCTTAACTGCCCATCTTGATCCGCGTCAAGGTCTTTAAACTGCGCCATTAAATTTGGATTCGCTTTAGATTCACCTAAAGAAATATAGCCATCCCCATCGGCATCGTATTTATCAAAGTCTGCGCTGGCATGAGCTGCGACAGATGCAAAAGAAAGTACAAGAGTTGATAATGTGATTGCTAACGTTTTCATATTTGATTCCTCTAAAATAACTAAACTTGTTATGCCTGCTCCCCACCGTGCGTGTTGAAGCTTACTGTCGCTATGGCTATTCCAACTTTAGTGCCAAAATTAAAAAAGCAATATTTTTCAATATGTTAAATTTATTTATATGAGCGCATTCAGAGTCGATTCAGTAGCGTTGTTGCCATTTAGCAACACCAATCCAGAGAAGATAGAAAAAAGTTAAGTAATTCATAAAGTTAAGCTGTCGCATAAAAGCGACATAGTCAATAAGAGGTCTTTTGAAAGGAAAGTAAGTTTGCCGAAAAAACACCAAAACAATGGCTTTTTCACCATTGTAGCGAAAAAGCCATCGACATAATTTACAACATAGAAAAAAATAAGCTCATAAATATCAACTAGATATAAACACTCATGCTAATGTTAATCTATATTCGATAGATTTTTTGATAGGAAATAAATACAAAAGGCAAATGTGTTGCTATTTGGCAACACATTTGCTTCATCGACGATACGTTGGATTAAGGCAGGCAACGAATCAGCATCAATGCAGCGCTTTACCCATTAGATTGGCTTTTTAGCTCTTCCAGCATACGCTCGTCACCCATCAAGTTTTTCAAGATTGCTTTGACCTTTGGATCTGCTGCGTTTTCATAAAGAGACAACAAATCTTGCGCGATTTTCTTCTGCTGTTTAGGGTCTGAGCCGGACTGAAAATATTGTGACATCAGCCCTTCAGCAGCTAAGCTCTTTACGTAATCGTTCTGCTCTTGTTCAAGCATTTTCACAAACGATTGTGACAAACGCTCATCAACAATAGGAGTGCGTGACACTAGCTCTAATGCTTGTAATCTTAACTTTTCATCGTTCATGCTGTGCGTCATATTAAGAATGGATTCTACCGCTTGGTAATCATATTGCTCTAAGTCATTGCGGTTTAGCATAAACATATTCATTTGTAACTGACTCATTGCAGCTAACCGCTCTGCTGCTGGTAGACTGCTATTGAGGATTTTCTGTTTTAATTCGTTACTTACTTGGCTTGCATACTCAGGATCGGTTTTGATCCGCATTTCATAGTCTTCAGGTAAGTCTTCATAAAACCCATAAATTGGATTCTCTGCTTTCATTTCTGCTATTTTTTGCTGCTCACGCTTTTCTATTAGCGAAAACACCAAAGATTCAAATTCTTGAGGCGCTTGTTCAGACAACATTTCTGACTTTTCCATCGACAGCGCTTGTATACGTGACTCTAGCTTATCGATTCGGGTCAATAGCGCAGCAATATCTTGAGTTTGCTCGTTCGCTGTGCTTGCTGGGACATGGTATTGCGTTGCCTGCTCTGTAGATTGATAAGCGGGTGCAGGATAGACTTGAGTTGCAACAGGACTAGTCGCTAGCTTTGTTTGGATAACATTAAACCCAGAAAAAGCTAATGCAAGAACCGAACAAGAAAGCGCAATATTGAGTTTAAGATTTGACATGAGCAAGTTACCCTTTGAAAAAGTAGCAATGTAATACATCTGCAAGATAAATACTGTAAATGATTGTATTGTAAATTGATACAGCTTCGTCTAGTTAACCTAAACTTGGAGTAAGAAGTTATTTTTTAATACAAGGTACATTTGTGCGTCAATAGCTAGTCTATTACAAACCAGTTTAACGCAGTAACAAGGGATAACAGCGGTTGGATAACAAGTTATTGTCCCAGACTCAGGTTATACCTATAGTTTAAATGAGGAGTGAGCTAACATATTGTTTTTTTAAGTTTACCTTAATTTATACCAGAGCGCTTTAAAGCTGGCATAATGCCCCAGCACAGTCGATATAATGTAAAACGGAGTTTAATTGGAACCAATACTGGCTAAACAACACTATAAATTACATGTCCTAAGTTTGCTTGGCATCGCATTTATTATGGCTATCTTTGGTAATGGTGCACTGTGGCAAAGTCACCAAGCGCTGCTACAGTGGTGGCTTCCAGCGGTGTCAGTGCTGCTGTTATTACACTTGGGATGGCGTATTAGGCAAGCTAGCTTGAGTGTTGGCACTACTGCGCTGTATTTGGACATCAAACTCTGTTGGGTCGCGCTGCTGTTATGTAGCGGTGGAGATCTCATCAATGTTAACCCCTTACAGATTTACCATCGCCAAGATACCGTAATAAAGCACGACTACCTCATTGACTCAATTTGGTTATTTGCATCAGGTTATGGTCTTTTGCTGTGGCTACTCGTTAGAATGCTCAAACGGGAGTTCTCGCTCACAATCACCCAAACTATGCTATTGATCGCTGTGGCAGCAGTGTCAGCGTTACTGAGTTATTACCAACTCTATTTACCTAATATAAGTTTATACTCATTGTTTTTAAGTGCCAGCTATAGCTTTTTAGTGGCGTTACTTGCAGTGTTTGGCAGCTGGTTGTTGATTCAAAATTTACGTCTTGGCTTGCGACTAAATTATGCCGTTGCCCTTGGCTTTATTCTAGCCATGGTTGCTGATGCTATCATCGGACAATTTTGGCTCTTTGCTAAGAATGGCGAAGGATATTTCCCCATTGCCAGACATGTAAATTGGATTATTTACATTGGCTCTCAAGCACTATTGTTGTTATTCCCTATCGCAATGATACGCACTCACACAAAGAACCAACACTTACGCTAAGCTACCACCACATAAAAAGGCCGAGCAGTGTCGGCCTTCTATCTACCTACTTTGAACGTAAGCGCAGATATTATCTTTTTATGATTGCATTGTGATAAACGTTTTGTACGTCATCGACATCTTCTAGCATATTGATTAGCTTTTCGAATGTTTCAATCGCTTCTGCATCATCTATTTCTACATGTGTTTGCGGCACCCAAGTGATTTCATCTACTTCAAATGTGATGCCTTCAAATGCTTCTGTTAATGCAGTTTTTGCTTTGAAGTACTCAGTATGTGGAGCAAAAACCGATACCTGACCGTCTTCTACTTCCACGTCAGTCACATCGACATCAGCCATCATTAGCGCTTCCAAAACTGACTCGTCATCATCACCTGCAAAGCCAAGGATTGCAAAGTGATCAAACATATGCGCAACACAACCTGGACTTCCTAGGTTTGAGCCAGTTTTGGTAAACGGTAAGCGTACATCTTTGATAGTACGATTCATGTTATCTGTTAGGCAGTCAACGATGATCATGCTGTTACCTGGGCCATATCCTTCGTAACGTGCTGGCGTGTAGTCTTCACCGGCACCACCGGCTGCCTTTTCAATTGCTTTGTCGATTACGTGCGCAGGAACTTGATCTTTTTTTGCTTTATCGATTAAACGACGTAACGACAAGTTAGTTTCAGGATCTGCGCCGCCATTTTTAGCAACAACGTAAATCTCTTTTCCGTATTTTGAGTTTACTTTTGTTTTTGCCGCCGCCGTTTTTGCCATGGCGTTTTTGCGGACTTCAAATGCTCTGCCCATCTTAATGCTCGTTTTGTAAAAATTGTCGAAGATTTTACCAAGACATTTGAGTTACGGCTATACCCAATTATCTGTATAAGTAATTAGCGGCACGTTAAGCTTAAGAGGTTCACTTACTCAGTAGCCAGTAGCTTGGCTTATACGATAATGTTGTGGCACAGCTAAATAACTACACTATAGTTACTACTGTTAAATAACCTACTATGGGTAAGTTTGTTATGATCATGTTTGGCTTAGGAAAGGAAAAAAGGGACAATGACCTAGACGCTCCTCTTTTTCAGCACATAAAAAAAACCACTGCGTACCTTGAGATTGATCATCAAGGAAATACTATTGAGGTCAGTAATCGGTTTAAGCAGCTATTGGGGTATGCACCCGATGTACAGCTTACTTCAATCAATCAAATTTGCCGCAGCCCAAAACACAAAAGCGCACTAAAGCAAGCCATTACGCAATTGGCGAACCAATCTCAAGTTAGCGTTGAAATAGCCTTCGACACCGCAAAGCAAGTAATTAAGCCATTACTGCTTGAGCTCTCCAAAACACCACAAGGGAGGATTGTGTTGATTGCAACAGATATTAGCCATTACCGCACCACTATCAATACTGCACGAGCAAGCCTGCAAGCACTTTCATCTTCGTTTGCAATGGTTGAATTTAACGTTGATGGCACTGTTTTATCCGCAAACGACAAGTTTTTATCTTTGCTGGGTTATGAGCTAGCTGAGATCCAGAATCAACATCACAGTATGTTTGTTGAAGATAACGATGCCAAAAGTGAAGACTATCAATCGTTTTTACAACAGCTAAACAGTGCAAAAAGCTTTGAGGGTGAATATAAAAGAAAAACAAAATCCGGTAAAACGGTATGGCTACATGCCACTTATACCCCTATCGTTAACGCCAATAATCAGCTGAGTAAAATAATAAAATACGCTATTGATATTTCGGAGCAAAAGTTTCAAGAGGCGACATATCAGCATCAAATCAGCGCCATCGAGCAAACTCAAGCGGTTATTGAGTTTGACCCGAACGGCAATATCATTACCGCAAATCCACTCTTTTTAGATGCCGTTGGATACAAGCTGACAGAAGTACAAGGCCAACACCATCAAATATTCATGGATAACAATGAGGCTTTAAGTAGCCAATATATCGCTTTTTGGCAAGCTCTGCGGCAAGGGCTGCATCAATCAGGCGAATTCAAGCGCGTCACTAAAACAGGGCAAACACTTTGGATACAAGCAACCTATACACCCATACGTGATGAAAGCGGTGACGTTTACAAAATTATAAAGTACGCCTCGGACATCACAGCTACCAAACTCGCTTCTTTTGATTCTGCTGGGCAAATTGCGGCGATCAATCGTTCACAAGCCGTCATTGAATTTGATTTACAGGGAAATATTTTAAAAGCCAACCAAAACTTTTTATCCACTATGGGTTACAAAGAAGAAGAGGTTATCGGCCAACACCACCGTTTATTTGTTGCAGAAGACTATGCTCAAAGCACCGAATATAAAGCCTTTTGGCAACGCCTTCAGCAAGGACAGTTTGAGTCAGGCGAGTTTCATCGTTTGGCCAAAGGAGGCAAAGAGGTCTGGATCAGCGCAACCTATAACCCAATTTTGGACGAGCAAGGTAAACCACTTAAAGTGGTCAAGTTTGCGACCGACATAACCAAGCAAAAGCTGAGCCATGCCGACTTTTCAGGGCAATTAGCTGCAATCCGCAAGTCACAAGCGGTGATCGAGTTTGCAATGGATGGAACTATTTTATGGGCAAATGAGCTATTTCTTGACACCATGCACTACAAACTGGAGGAAATTCAAGGTAAGCATCACCGCCTTTTTGCCACAGCTAAACAAGCAAACAGTGCCGAGTATCAAGAGTTCTGGCATAAGCTTAATAGAGGTGAGTTCGATTCAGGGCAATACCTAAGGCACGATAAGCATGGTAACCATGTTTGGATCCAAGCATCTTATAACCCTATCCTAGATCAAAAAGGGAAACCTTTTAAAGTCGTCAAATATGCAACCGATATTACGGCTCAAAAACAAGCTGTTGAGTGTATTAAAGCGGCAATATTCGCGATGGAACAAGGCGACCTAAGGCATCGTATCACCGTGCCGCTAGATGGCGAATTTAGCGTACTTCAGCAAGCTATGAATGGCTTATTTGATAAGCTGAGTGATTTGGTCAACACAATCAATCGCGGCGCTGAGCAAGTATTCGATGTTGCAAAGCAAATTGCCAGCAATAACGAAGACTTAAATAGCCGAATTGAAAACCAAGCCGCGAGCTTGGAAGAAACCGCAGCAACAATGGAAGAGCTCACTGCCACCGTCAAGAAAAATGCAAATAGCGCCAGTCATGCTGCCGAAAAAGCGACATTTGTTAGCGAAAAAGCGCATTCAGGGAAAGCATCAATTGATGATGCCATCACAGCGGTGGGAAAAATAGAATCCTACAGCACGAAAATATCTGACATTATTAGCGTAATTGATGAAATTGCTTTTCAAACTAATTTACTGGCACTCAATGCGTCAGTTGAGGCAGCACGAGCAGGAGAGGCCGGTCGTGGTTTTGCCGTTGTTGCAGGTGAAGTCAGAAACTTAGCACAGCGCAGTGCATCAGCCGCGCGGGAAATTAAGTCGTTAATTAAAAATAGTGTGGATGCAGTAGCACAAGGCAGCAAGCTTGTGTATGAGTCTGGTGTAACCTTTGAGGAACTGATGCAGTCTATCGCAGATGTCAGCCAGATGGTCGAAGAGATAGACAATGCAGGCAAAGAGCAAGCGGATGGGATCTCTGCGGTATCCACCACGATTGCGCAAATGGATAACATCACCCAACAAAATGTGACGCTAGTAGAAACCACTTCCCGCTCAGGAAAGCACATGGAAAATCAAGCTAAACTACTCACCGACCAAGTTGCGTTTTTTCAGCTAAACAACCTAAACGATGAGTAAGTGACTTGAAATTCGGATAATTGACCTGAATTCGGTTTAATTAATACCAATTTGCTTAA
>NZ_RCSQ01000116.1:0-22210 GCF_004103255.1 Pseudoalteromonas sp. PS5 | reverse complement strand
GCCTCAAAATAGACCACTTAATGAAATTGGTATAATAATTATTCTGGGATGATTTACTGCTTTATATGAAAGGGTTAACTTCAGGTGTTAAATCGATAAAAAGGGTGTAGTATAATTATCGAACACCCTTTAAAGCTTTACACTGTATCAAGGAGGTACATTGCAGTGATGAAAATAGTATTACTGGGGGCTATATTGATTGCCATGCCAAGTTTCGCGTTGGCAAATGAAGGTACACATGTTGATCCAGACAGCAGCAAAAAAGATGTGGTAAAAACTTATGATAGTAAACAATACTGCTATTATGCTGACTTAGAATATTCGAAAGGTGCGGTTATGGAACAAGACTCGACCATGAAAGTGTGTGCAGTTGGCCCTGAAGGCAATTTGATTTGGATAGATCAATAATTGATAAAAGTAAAAGCCGCGCAAGCGGCTTTTTAGTGCCTGAATACCTGCTTTGATGTAAAAGCGATAGCTATAAACTTGCCCTAATATCCATAATTTAATTGTTAGTGGCGTCGTGAAAGCGTATAATTTGTGCGTCGTCACTCATATCATGTAGCAATAAAAAGGGGCTAGATAATGTCTTTATTCCTCCTTACTTTCGGTTTACTCATGCTTATCGCTGTTGCGATGGCAGTAGGCGTTATCGTACAAAAAAAATCAATGGCTAGTAGCTGTGGTGGTTTAGGTTCAATGGGCATTGACAAAATTTGTGATTGCGACGATCCATGTGATAAACGCAAAAAGCGGTTGGCAAAAGAAGAAATGTGGAAAGAAAACCAGATCCTTTGAGCCACAGAATGATATTCACTAAAAACGCAGGCCTAGCTTGCGTTTTTGCATTTTGGGCAACAGATTCATATTAATACCAATTAGCCTTAATACTTGCTCAATTTGAAGGAGTAAATCTGACGCTAACTGCGTTGCATTCATTTCCAATAGCCAGCTATAGGAGCGTAAATTCGCCTTGCCTAAAGGGTGCTGATACGTCGGCGTGAGCACCACGCGGGAGCGGTGTTATCGATAATATTTTCTCGCCTCAACATAGACCACTTAATTAAGGTAATAAGTATCAGTCGAGGATAGGTGTTCCTTATGTAGGTGTCATTAAAGTCGATGTATTTTACAACATCAATTAAAGCGCTCGGGCAAAAGTTGTATTTTAGACGTCTAGACTTCATAATAATGCACATTTCGTAATAGGCAGATATTGGGAATGAGGTGTGAGTCCTCAACTGTCCCCGCAACTGTAAATGCTGGAGTGTATCTCTTGCATGAGTCAGATACCAAGGTCTATTTATTTAATCTGAGGGTTGGATAAGAGCAAGATTATCCAAAGTTCAGGTTGTTTACTTAAGCGGGCAGACTTAAGTCAAAGCAGTCGCCTATGCTACAAGCGACTGCTTTGCCATGCCCAATCAGAGGTGCTATGGCAGTCACACCGCAGTTTCAAGTTGATAAACTTAGCGTACAGCTTGGTGGCAAAGCTATCTTGAAAGCGCTTAGCTTCACGATTAATCCAGGCGAATTTATTGGTTTGCTCGGGCCGAATGGAGCTGGAAAGTCGACTTTGCTGCGCACATTATATCAATACATATCGCCAAGCTCAGGGCAGTTACTCTTCAATGGCAATCCTCTTAACGGCTATGGGCGCAAGGCCTACGCAAGAAATGTCGCGGTGGTGCTACAAGATATTCCCGTTGAGTTTAATCTACCACTATTTGATATGGTGTTGATGGGATTAACCCCTAACAAATCATTGCTAGCAACCATCACTGCTGCTGAAAAACAAGCTATATTCCGGGCCATAGAGCAGGTTGGATTAAGTCACAAGTGTGAGCAATGTTACAGTTCGTTATCAGGTGGGGAGAAGCAAAGGGCGATGATCGCTCGTGCTATGGTTCAGGCGCCGCAAGTATTGATAATGGATGAACCTACTAGCCATTTGGATATTAAATATCAAATTCAAATTATGGAGCTAGCTAAACAGCTTGGTGTAACTATCATCGCGTCTTTTCATGATTTAAATTTAGCCAGCGCCTTGTGTGATCGGTTATTAATATTGAGCAATGGCGAGCTTGTTGCAGATGGTGCGCCACTTGAAGTCATTAATGAAGCGCTATTAAGCCAAGTTTTTGGAGTGTGTGCGGAGGTTTCTACTGTCCGCCACCCGCCAAATAATAGTGAGATCCCGCATATACGCTTTCATTATGGGTATCAGCTATGATAGCAGCAAAGCGAGTCTGGTTGAGCTCACTGTTACTGTTGAGTTTGTGTTGCTTCAGTATGCTGATGGCACTAAAGATAGGTGCAATTGATTTATCTTGGCATCTTGTTATTCAAGCGATTATTAATTTTGATCCCAATGTAATTCAACAGCGTGTAGTGGTTGAACTTCGCTTGCCAAGAACGCTTTTGGCAATGAGTGCGGGAGCGGGATTGGCAATCGCTGGGCTTATATTGCAAACCGTAACGCGCAATCCACTTGCCGATCCTTATTTATTTGGGATTTCTTCAGGTGCATCGTTTGGTGTAGTGGTACTTATCACGTTGTTCGGTGCGCAGTCTGGCTTCGCAATGTCTGGGGCTGCATTTATTGGAAGCGTGCTATCAATTTTGTTGCTGTTATTCGTGGCAAAGCGTAATGCACTGCAGCAAGTGGAAACCATGTTGTTAGCCGGCGTTGCACTTTCTTTTCTATTCAGTGCATTTACCAGTTTGCTGCTTTATTGGAGTGACCCACAAGCGATTAGTGCAATCTTATTTTGGAATCTTGGCTCGTTTGCAAGGGCTAGCTGGCAATGGCTCTGGTTTGTGTGCTTGGTGGTAATACTGAGTTTTATTACGCTTTTAATCATGCGCCGCCCGCTCAATGCGCTGTTACTCGGAGATGAGAGTGCCACTACGCTTGGTGTGAACGTAGGACGAGTACGAATAGGTATGTTGTTGTTAAGTTCTTTGCTCACCGCAGTACTTGTCGCTGCGTGTGGCGGAGTCGGATTTGTTGGTTTAATGATCCCACACATCGTGCGCTTTTTTATCTCGCAGGCAAAGGTCAGTGGAGTGGTTGCCACCGCGCTTTGTGGCGCACTTTTAATGCTCTGGGTGGACGTGTTGTCACGCACACTTATTGACAATCAGGAACTTCCCGTTGGAGTGATCACCGCAGCCATTGGCAGCGTGTTCTTTTTAGTATTGCTTATTGTCAAAAATCGCCGCTCTGCTGGAATAGGAGGAAGTCGTGGTTAAACCGTTAGCCACTCTTATAAATGTGCATATTCAACAGCTTATTGACTTAAAAGCCAAACCGTTAGGCGCCTTTGGTAAATTTAAATCCTTGACTGTGCAGCTAGTGCAGATCCTGTCACCAAGGCAAACCCAGTTACAGTTGACGCACTTAGCGATAACACTCCCAGCTCTGTTTATTATTGCAGGCGTATCACAATGCTTAAGAGGTGAAGGAGCATGAAGACCTTAATGGTGCAGGGCACTACGTCGGATGCGGGTAAAAGTACACTGGTTGCAGGACTTTGCCGTGTGCTACAGCGAAAGGGATTATTGGTTGCGCCTTTTAAGCCGCAAAATATGGCACTAAATAGTGCTGTCACACCTTGCGGCGGTGAAATTGGTCGGGCACAAGCACTCCAAGCTGAGGCTGCAAAAGTCCCACTATCCACAGACTTTAATCCTATTTTACTTAAGCCAAATTCAGACACTGGTGCACAAGTTATTATTCACGGGAAAGCCATTAGTAATATGGAAGCAGCTGCTTATCATGATTACAAAAAGGTAGCGATGAAGGCTGTACTTTCCTCACATCAGCGCCTCAGCGACCAATTTGAGCTGTGCATAGTGGAAGGGGCGGGGAGCCCTGCTGAGATCAATCTGCGTGAAAATGACATTGCCAATATGGGGTTTGCCTGTGAGGTGGCGTGCCCCGTGATCATTATCGCTGATATCGACAAAGGCGGGGTATTCGCACATTTGGTTGGCACACTTGCGCTATTAAGTGACTATGAACAAAGCTTGGTTAAAGGGTTTGTGATCAATCGCTTCCGTGGTGATATTGCGTTATTGCAATCAGGACTTGACTGGCTTGAGCAAAAAACGGGTAAGCCTGTACTTGGGGTATTGCCCTATTTGCATGGCTTAGCGCTCGATGCAGAAGATGCGGTGACGGTAGACAATATCTGTGAACGGGGATCGTTAAGCGTTAGGGTTTTACTATTTCCTCATATTAGCAATCACACCGACTTTGACACCTTGCGCTTAAACCCTGAAGTGGATTTGCGTTATGTGCGCTATCAAGAATCTATCGGCCCTTGTGATTTAATCATACTGCCTGGTAGTAAAAATGTGTTGAGTGATTTAGCTTTCTTACGCAAACAAGGTTGGGCGGAAGAAATCAAACGGCACCTGAGGTACGGTGGTAAGGTACTAGGTGTGTGCGGCGGTTTGCAAATGTTAGGTAAGTTCATTAGAGATCCAAATGCGGTGGAATCTACACTTGGTGAAGTCGCTGGGCTTGGTCTGGCTGACTTTGAGACTACACTCTCAGAGCAAAAAGTACTGACGCAAGTGTCTGGCATTTGCCAATTAGATGAGCAAAGTGCTGAAATGTGTGGTTACGAGATCCATGCTGGGATTTCTTCTGGAGCGGCACTAGAGATGCCATTCCTACTATTTAACACACATCCAAATAACAGTGTGCGAGATGGTTTTATCTCTCGAGATAATCAAATTGCAGGCACCTATTTACATGGTTTATTTGATACGGTCGCCGCGACACAGGCTATCTTGTCTTGGGCAGGTAGTAAGCAAGCAGGCACTGCCGCGATTGATTTAGCGAAGCACAGAGAACTGCAAATTACGCGTCTTGCCGACAGCTGTGAAGCACATTTAGATTGGCAAAAATTGATGAAAATAATTGAGGAATAACATGAGCGGACAACAAGATAAGCATCAGCAACGACAGCAAAAAGTAAAACAACAAGTCGATGAAAAAATCGCTGCTGCCCAGCAAGAGCAGGGCATTTTGCAAGTGATCACAGGTAACGGTAAAGGTAAGTCAACATCTGGTTTTGGCACCGTTGCGCGTTGTGTCGGTCATGGTATGAATGCTGCGGTTGTGCAGTTTATCAAAGGAACTTGGGAGTGTGGAGAGCGCAGCTTGCTCGAAAAAGTCGGTGTGCCATTTGCGGTCATGAAAACGGGCTTCACATGGGAAACGCAAAACCGTGAAACCGATACTGCTGCCGCGCAGGCGACATGGCAGCAAGCAAAAGTATGGCTACAAGATGAAAGCATCGACTTGGTATTGCTCGATGAAATTACCTATATGTTGAGCTATAACTATCTAGATTTGGATGAAGTCATAACGGTGCTAGAAAATCGCCCAACTATGCAGTCAGTGATTGTAACTGGACGCGGAGCACATCGACGTCTGACCGAGCTTGCAGATACTGTGAGTGAAGTGCGCAACGTGAAGCATGCCTTTGACGCAGGTATTAAAGCGCAAAAGGGGTTTGACTACTGATGCTAAAGCTCACTTTTTCTATTGTTTTAGCTTTTGCCTTTAGTGTTAGCGCTAAGCCTGCAGAGCGGATCATCGCCCTTGCCCCTCATATTGTCGAAAATCTTTATGCAATAGGCGCTGGGGAGCGGATTGTTGGCACGGTCGCCTATGCGGATTATCCAGAAGCAGCCAAGCAACTGCCTCAGATAGGCGATTATCAGGGCATTTCGGTTGAAAAAATTTTGGCACTTAAGCCTGATCTTATCATTGCATGGAAAAACGCAAGTCACGTTCCCATGCTTGAAAAGCTCGAGAGTTTTGGCGTTGATGTGATCTATAGCGAAGCAAAATATTTAGATAAATTACCCGATGAGTTGCTACGCTTTGGTAAAATTACTGGGCTTGGATCTCAAGCACAACAACAAGCTGATTTGTTTACTAAGCGTTTAGATGAACTAAAAGCTCAGTATGAACAAAGCGCTAGCTTAGCTGTATTTTATCAATTGTGGCCATCACCGCTGATGACCGTGGGAGGAAAAAGTTGGTTACAGCAAGTCTTTAACGTGTGTAATGTGAAAAATGTTTTTGCCGATGCCACCACAGACTATCCGCAAATTAGCATTGAGAACGTTTTGTTGAAATCACCACAAGTGATTGTGATCCCTGAAGAAAAGAGTGAACAAGACAGAGAGTCGATTAAATGGCAGCAATGGCCTTCTGTCCCTGCGGTAAAGCACAAGCAATACATATCTGTTGATGCTGATCTGCTCCATCGTTATAGCTATCGTATGCTCGAGGGAATATCGGATTTATGTGGTAAACTTAACGTCTCTCGAGCGCATTATAAAACGATGAAGGTAGAACATGACAACGTGGAGTGACGTACTAGGTCAAGAAAAACAACAAGAGTACTTTAAACAAACCATGGAGTACGTGGCAGAGCGTCGGGCACAAGGTGTCAACGTATTTCCGCCACAAGAGCAAGTATTTGAGGCGTTTAAAGTCACTCCACTTGACCAAGTTAAAGTGGTAATTCTTGGGCAAGATCCTTACCATGGTCCCAACCAAGCTCACGGTTTATGTTTTTCTGTACTGCCGGGTATCAAGCCACCACCGTCATTAAATAATATGTATAAAGAGTTGCTGCAAGATATTGAGGGTTTTACCGTCCCCAATCATGGTTATCTAATTGACTGGGCGAAACAGGGGGTACTGCTGTTAAATACGGTTTTGACAGTAGAGCAAGGACAAGCTCACTCGCACAAAAGCCTCGGGTGGGAGCGCTTTACCGATGTAGTTATCGAGAAACTCAATGCCAACAGTGAAGGGATCATTTTTTTACTTTGGGGCTCACATGCACAAAAAAAAAGGTAAAAACATAGACAAAAATCGTCACCATGTTTTACACGCACCTCATCCCTCACCGCTCTCTGCACATCGTGGTTTTTTTGGCTGTGGCCACTTCAGTAAAACAAATCAACTGCTGACACAAATGGGGAAGCAGCCAATCGATTGGCGACTGGCTGAACTATAATAATAAAAACCAAAAAGAGCGCCGTGAAAGGCGCTCTTTTTAGCTTAAATCAAATTCGTCTAAATCAACACTGTCTGCGAAAATATCTAGTTCCTGTAGTTCTTTGCGTAGTCGCTGTTTATCTTTAAGCGCTTCAATCTCGCGCCATTTTCGTTTTTTGCCCTTAGATGAAGTTTTTTTCTTAGCCTCTGGACTTTCTAATAGTTCTAATAACTCGTCTAGGGTATCCATGAAAATCTCCTATTGATAAAAACAACCTAAAGTGGCACTTGTTTTGGCTTCGATGAGCACGACAACTGCAATGACACCGTTGATTTTTCACACTATATGGTAAGCCTCAGGGGAGGAACCGTTAAAAGTCTGATAGTTAAAGTACGCTACAAGCAACCCCATGTTGCTCGCTTTTTATACCAAAACCGGAATGTAGCGGTATCAATTTTCACTTCAAGTGATATTGATATACCACAGTCGGAACAAAAATAAAACACAATTGTGTCTTTTGGGTTAAAAGCAAGTGACAGTTTGATGAAAGTCAAAGAAGGCGTAGAGGAGGCTCTTAACGCAGAGTGTGAAGGAGGATTTAAAGTTATAAAAAACGCCGCATAATGCGACGTTTTGATGCTGAATTTAGTTTGCTAAATGCGTTATAGAGCCTTAAAGCGAGCTACAAGGGTTTCTTGCGCATCTGCAAATGAGCGAATGCCTTCAGCGAGCTTTTCAGTCGCCATTGCATCTTGATTATGCAACCAGCGGAATTCATTTTCTGTCAGTGCGGCTGGTTTTTCCTGTGGCTCAAAGTCAGCTGCAAGCAAGTACTCGTCGTTTGCCGGCATTGCAGCAAGCTCTTCTAGTAAAGCTGGGCTAATCGTTAACTTATCACAACCCGTTAGGGCTAAGATTTCTCCAGTATTTCTGAAGCTTGCGCCCATAACTACGGTTTTATAACCATGTTGCTTATAAAACTCAAAAATACTACGAACAGATTGTACGCCAGGATCTTGTAGTGGGTCTGTTGGCTTTTCTAGGCCATTGGCGACGTGCCAATCCAAAATACGACCGACAAATGGTGAGATTAAGAACACATTAGCATCGGCACATGCACGCGCTTGTGCTTCACTAAATAATAGTGTTAAGTTGCACTTAATCCCTTCTTTTTCAAGGGCTTCAGCAGCTTTGATGCCTTCCCAAGTTGACGCTATTTTGATCAAGATTTTGTCTTTGCTCACGCCTTGTGCTTCATACAGGCTTAGTAGTGTTTTGGCTTTTGCGATAGTCGCTTCGGTATCAAAAGATAAACGTGCGTCTACTTCGGTTGAGATATAGCCTGGCACAGAGTTGGCGATTTCTTTACCAATCACCACAGCAAAATAGTCACAAGCAAGCTCTAGCTGCTTGTCAGCATCACTTTCATTGGCTTTGGCATAATCCCAAGCTTCTGTTAGATAAGGCTGATAAGCAGGCGTCTCAGCCGCTTTAAGTAAAAGAGAAGGGTTTGTTGTTGCATCCTCAGGCTGTAGCTTGCGGATAGCTTCAATGTCACCGGTGTCAGCGACGATTGATGAATGTTGTTTTAGCCTATCTAATGCTGAAGTCATGTGTTCCTCATTCCAATTTTGATAACAGCGAAGTGATATTAGACGCCTTATGTTGCAACACCATTAAATAGCTGGATAGGTCATATGTCCGTATTAGGTGACATATCACTCTTATGATTTAAGGTTATTGTTATATAAGGTCGAGTTGTAAAGCGAAGCCACGAATAGCTTAAGCCCTCGTACAAAGTGGACAAACACTTGAAGTTACGTAGGGATAGTGTTGAAATTGACATTAATTAATAGCTAAGTCAATAGGCAAACTATGATCACCGTTATCTCTCCAGCGAAAAACCTAGACTACGAAACTCCAGCGCCAATTAACACATATACGCAGCCAGAGTTGCTAGCGCATAGTGAATTATTAATCGATGTTTGTCGTGACCTGACACCGCAGCAGATCTCAAGCTTGATGAAAATCAGTGATAAGCTAGCGGGACTAAATGCAGCGAGGTTTGCCGAGTGGTCACCTCCTTTTAATGAGAGTAATGCTAAGCAAGCTATCTTTGCCTTTAATGGTGATGTGTACGTTGGTTTAGAAGCACAAAGCTTAAATGAAGCCGATTTAGATTACGCGCAAAGTCATTTACGTATTTTGTCGGGGTTATACGGCATTTTAAAACCACTTGACTTGATGCAAGCTTATCGCTTAGAAATGGGGACAAAGTTAAGTAATTCTCGTGGCAAAAATCTCTATGAATTTTGGGGTAGTGTTATTGCTGAGCAGTTAAATGAGGTATTGGCATCAGCACAAACACGCTACTTGGTGAACTTAGCTTCTAATGAGTACTTTAAAGCAGTTGATAAAAAAGCCTTTAATGGAGAGATTATTACTCCTGTCTTTAAAGACTGTAAAAATGGTCAATACAAAGTCATTAGTTTTTATGCGAAGAAAGCACGAGGCATGATGGCTAGGTACATGATTGAAAATAAGGTGTCGGACTTGGACAGCTTAAAAGCGTTTAATCATGCAGGGTACTATTTTAGCGAAGAAGCGACGCAAAAAGTACAAGAGCCGGTATTTTTGAGGGCTGAACAATGACAATAAAAATGATGTTAGCAACCGTGTTTACTGCGGTTTTTATTAGTGGATGCAGTGGCAATTTTACAACCAAAGTGAGTAATGTCCCTGTTGATTGCGACAGTGACTCACGTTCGTGCGCCCAGCGTTGTCATCAAGACTACTCTGATCCTATGCAAGTCCAAGCCTGCCAGGATCGTTGTTTTGTACAACAAAACCAGTGCAATGTTGATAGGCCTAATGAGGATACATGGGAGATTTCGAGCGAAAACCCTACTTATCCAGTGTCATTCTAAAAGTCCTATCGTATGAGAGTCCCCCTGACATTCAGGGTGACCCTCAAAGCGCTTAACCTAGTTAACGTCAGTTTGACTAGAATAGAGCAAGGCTAATTATGCCCCTTTTGGTAAGCTCATATAAGCGCGAACAACCTTATCTCTAAAAACAATATCCGCTGCTTTCTCGGTATCTCTGTACTTTTTGCAGTATGCTTGCGGACTTCCCGTTTTTAATAGCAACTCGTCGGGCTCATGCAGCGTGAGTAGGGTGTTTTGCCAGCGAGAGACTATGGATTCAGTGGGCTCTGGTAGCTGCTTAAGAATATCTTCAGATAACAAAAACTTGCTCTCGGTTGCGACCTTTATCATGTCATCATTGGCAGCTGCTAACCATGTAGCACCTTGTTCATTCACACAGATCAGCGGTAAATATGGGGCAATAGCAGGAAAAGCAGTGTTTCTATATATATCAACTTGCCAGTAAGACCTGGCAATTTTTACAAACTGTCCAAAGTGCGAGATGGCAGTAAAACCTGACTGAGAAATTGGCTTAATTTCTACCCTTGGCTTATTGGCATTTACAGTATCATTTGCAGTGTCAATATACCAATCACCAACTAGTATGGCATTTTGGAAATACTCATCGCGTAATGACCCCCACACTTTTTTTAGTTCAGTACGTTTTGTGCGCATATAATTTTTGAGTATGGCTAAACGTTGAGTGTTTGACTTAAGCTCAGCTGTAATGAGTGTAAACATTTCATCGCGGATCTCTAGGCAACGCCCTAGTGGATAAGGTTTACCAGCAAAATGGGGAAATTTAGGTGCCAGATTAATGTCTGCTTGAAGTCTTAAATTTGCTAATGTATCGGTGAGTATCTCAATATCCTGTTGATCCAAAAGAACGCCTTTATGGTTATTATAGATAATACAAGTATAACCATAATGAAACCATTTACTACAAACTAAGGTCTGTTAACCTTTGTGGTCTAGCTTTTGTTCTTTGGAGTATTTTGGTGATAACAAAGCGAATTCTCTTCCAATAGCTGGCTATTGGAAAAAATTCCGCGCAGTTAGTACTAAACCAGGTAGTTAGAAAGGCGTTAATTATCCGACGCACGGATTATTTTTATCGACAAGATAAACAGTATCAACCATCTATAGACGGTATGAGACAGAGCATGCTGATGATGCTCTGTCGGCTTGGTCTTATACTTTAAAGCGTGCAACGATGTCACTGAGTTCATGACTGGCACGGGTTAATTGCTCACTGGTTTTATTCAACGAATGAGTGGTATCAAGAGAGTGATGAGTTGAGTCTGAAAGTTGAGCAATCCGCTCATTGACTTCTTGTGCGGCAAGGCTTTGTTCATCAGTGGCTTTGGCAATATGCGTATTCATATCAGAAATATCATCAATTAGTTTTTCAATTTCTGTTAAGGCGGTATCGGCTAATTGCACTTGCTCTACGGTTTGCTCTGAGATCTGCTGACTAACTTTTACTGCTGCGACGGCTTGCTGTGCTTCTTTTTGCAGACGTTCAATCATGTTGTGGATCTCATCCGTGCTTTGCCCTGTACGGCTTGCCAGCGTGCGCACTTCATCAGCGACAACAGCAAATCCGCGCCCTTGTTCGCCTGCTCGCGCGGCTTCTATGGCTGCATTTAATGCAAGTAAATTGGTTTGCTCAGCAATGCCTCGGATCACATCTAATACAGAGCCAATATGCTGACTTTCTTGATCTAAACTAGAGGTTGTTACACTAACGGATTGGATCTGCTCTGATAGTTTTTTAATGGCAGCAATGGTTTGAGAAATTGTATGCTTACCTTTTTGACTATAATTGCGGGCATCGGTTGCTGAGTGCTCAGCTGTGTCTGCATTGTTGCTAATTTCTCGCACTTGCATGGTCATTTGCTCAGCAGCGGTAGCAACTTGTCGGCTGTTGTCATTTTGTGACTCAATGAACGCTAAGTTTTCTTCACCTGCTGACTTTACTTGGTTGGCAAGTGTTTCTACTTCTTTTGCATTGTGCGCTACTGTGGCAATGGAGTGGCGCATTTTTTCAGTATAAAGGTTAAAATACTTTGCCAAAGCAGTTATTTCATCCTTACCACTTTCATTTAATGTTCGGGTAAGATCTCCCTCTCCCTGAGCGATATCTTTCATCATGTCCTTTGCTTGATGGATAGGGTCAATAATACTTTTGCTAATTATGGCGCTGAAAGGGAATAATAAAATGATGAGGAGCGCTAACTCAATTAACAGGAGATTGCGAATATTTGCAAACTCTGCATCTATGGTATCAAGGTATACGCCGGAGCCTACGATCCACCCCCATGGTGTAAATGCCTTAACATACGAGATTTTTTCTACCGGAGCTTGTTTGCCTGGTTTTGGCCATAAATAAGGCACAAATCCTGAACCACTGGCTTTTGCAACATTCACCATTTCAACAAAAAGACGCTTACCATTAGGGTCTTTAGATTGGCTTAAGTCTTTGCCATTAAGCTCGGGTTTAAACGGGTGCATCACCATTTTGGGTTGGTAATCATTAATCCAAAAATAGTTGTCTCCCTCATAGCGCAATGCTGCAACGGCATCCAGTGCATTTAGTTTAGCCTGCGTTTCGGTTATCGCACCTGAAGCGTACTGTTGATGAAAGTAAGCAACTAAGCTGTACGCGTTTTCTACGAGGCTTTGGGTTTTGTTATATTGTTGTTTTTCCAACGCTTCATACTGCTGGGTTAAACTGACAACACTTTGCAAAATAACACCGATAATAACCACAATGATTAATAATGCGAGCCGCTGAAAAATGGTGAGATGTCTTAAAAACTGCTTGGACATAATGTGATCCTTATGTCGTTCTTATTGTCGAAAGAATCTAGGCGCGAATACGTAAGTAACAAAACGTGCGTGGGGCTTACAGCTCAAGTACTCCAAGAGTGCAAACCTGATGCTCGCTATGTTAAAAGTTACTTACTTCAAAACAGTTAAATTGCATAGCCTGGATATCCCAATGGCTTGTAACTAGATAAAAGAATAATATAAAAGTAGCCTAAAAAGTTGGCTAGTCATTCCTTGTCTAGGCTTTGGTTGCACAGGCAATAAGCAAGCTAACTGGCGTAAATCGCGCTTGCATAATAATTGTAGTTTTTCTTAGTCCATAAGAATAAACAATTAGACTAAAGGAGTAGAGACAAATTACTTTGAGAGTGTCATCACGCCCAGCCAGCGAGGCTGGGCGTGATTAAGTGTTTACTTAGGGTCAACGTCAAAGTGACGGTTGAAGAAGTCAGTAATGGTTTGGTGTAAGTGGGTTTGTACTTTTTTGCCTCGTAAACTGTGTTTAGAGCCCGGGTAAGTCATCATTTCAAATGGCTTAACTTCGTCCTGCAGCTGCTTAAATAACTTAGTTGCATGGGTAAACAGTACGTTATCGTCGGCCATACCGTGATAAATCATCAGCGGGCCTTTTAGGCCATCGGCATAAGGGAAGACAGCGCTTTGCTCATAGCCCTTGGCATTTGTATCTGGGTGACCTAGGTAACGCTCAGTGTAATGGGTGTCATACAGTGCCCAATCAGTTACTGGCGCACCAGAAACACCAGCTTTAAAGTAGTCGCCTGCTTTAAACATTGTCATCAGCGCCATATAACCACCATAGCTGTGGCCATAAATACCGATACGCTCAGGGTCTACGTAGTCCAGTGTACGTAAGAATTCAACGCCTTTAATTTGGTCGGCCACCTCTACTTCACCTAAGTGTTTGTAGATAGGGTCTTCAAACTTTTTACCTCGGTTGTAGGAGCCGCGGTTATCAAGCTGGAAAATCACATAACCCTGCTGTGCTAGATATTGAAAGTACAAGTTTTTACTACGCCAGCTGTTGGTCACGCGCTGCGCGTGAGGGCCACCGTAAACGTTTACAATCACCGGGTATTTCTTACCACTTTCAAGCTTTGCTGGCTTAAATAAACGGTAATACATGGTTTGACCATCTTCAGCTTTCAGTGTGCCGTACTCTGGCGTGGCTAGATTACTCAAGTACGGTGTAAGCGGGTGCTGGTTGTCTAAAGCATTTTCTTCAAGCCAAGTGACAAATTCGCCGTTTACTTTGCGCAGTGCAACAGCTGGTGGACGATTGACTGAAGACGCTTTATCAATAAAAGTACGGTTATCTTTTGCAAGTACTACTTTATGGAAGCTACCTTTTTCGGTAATACGTTTTGCATCGCCTTCTTTGAAAAGTGGCACGCTGTATAGGTGGCTCTCAAGCGGCGTGTCTTTGCGACCTGAGAAGTATACAATACCCTTTTTTTTCGTCAACGCCTTGAAGGCTTTCAACAATCCAGTCGCCTTTAGTGATTTGGCGTACAAGTTGGCCATTGGTTCTGTATAGGTAAAGGTGTTTAAAGCCATCGCGCTCAGAAGCCCACACAAAGTGTTTTTTGTCTTTTAAGAACTCAAGGTCAAAATGCAGGTTAATCCAGGTATCACTGGTTTCGGTTAGGGCAACTTGCTGTTTTTTGCTTTTGGTATCGTAAAAGCGCAGTTCTAGTTTTTGCTGCGAGCGATTTTGCCACTGATATGACAATGTTTTGTTGTCTTTCAACCAGTTTGCACGGGCGATGTAAATGTCTTTATCTTCGCCTAGATCAATCCAATCCACCTTTTGGTCATTGATTTTTACAACACCTAATTCAATCTCAACGTTGGCAGTCCCGGTGTATGGGTATCGTTGATTGAATAGCTTGACTTCTTCGGCATAGATTTCGTTACGAATGGCTTCTTGAACTGGACTTTCATCAATGCGAGTAAAAGCAATTTGTTGCTCATCACCCGACCACCAGTAGCCCGTCATGCGGCTCATCTCTTCTTGGGCAACAAACTCAGCCATGCCGTTTTTAATTACGCCACCGCCATCTTTGGTTAATTGAATTTCTTTGCCTGATTTAAGATCGATGGCATAAAGGTTTTGCTCACGAATAAAAGAAACAAAATTTCCTTTTGGTGAGAAGCGAGCATCGGTTTCGAATGCTTCAGTTTCCGTTAGCTTTTTACTCTTACCTGAAGCGATTTCATAATAGTACAAGTCGCCATTGAGTGGGAAAAGTAGCGCTTTGCCATCTTTTGACCATTTGTATTCTAAAATACCACGGCCAAAAATACGTTGACGCTCACGTCGTGCTTTTTCTTCATCTGAGAGGTTCTCTGGGCCAGAAAATAGCGCTGCTGAGTCTACCAATAAACGGTTGGTATTGTCTTTTAGATTGTATTCCCAAAGGTCGTAACGGTTATAGTCTTCTTTTTTCCCTTGAAGGTAAGTAACGCGAGAACCGTCAGGAGAAAATTGCAGTTTTACAGGCGCTTTACCTGATAGGGATGGGTCGTCAAAAAGTCGCTCAAGAGTTAGCTGCTCTGCGTTAGCGGCAACAGATGCAAATGCTAACGGAAGGGCTATTGTGTAGTGTTTAATGCGAGAATGCACGGTAGCCACCTTGTTGTATTTTTAAAGTCTTTGCGGATGGTAATGAAGCTACTTTGCAATAGCAACAAATTCGGATAGAGTGCCGAGTAAATCGGATTTAAAGAAGTGCATTATGATGTTTGAATTAGCGAAAGAATTACAGCGAGACTGTATTCTAATGGCAGAATGGCCGTTGTGTAGTGTGTTGTTAATGAATGATGCTCAGTACCCTTGGTTTATCTTAGTACCAAGAGTAGCGGGAGCAAAAGAAATTATTGATTTACCTGAGCCACAGCAAATCCAGTTTTGGCAAGAGTCGGCCAAGCTGAGTCGTTTGTTACAAGACACTTTTACCCCAGATAAATTAAATGTGGCTGCACTTGGTAATATGGTGCCGCAACTACATGTGCATCACATCGCACGATTTAAAACCGATATTGCATGGCCAAAACCCGTATGGGGACTCTATCCAGCAAAACCTTATAGTGATGAGGAAGTTGAGCAGCTAAAAGCGAGTTTTGCTTAAAGCCTCAAAAAGGCCATAAGACTGTAAACACATCAAGCGCTTTACAAACTTTTAAGCGCTACGTGTTTTGTGTTTATATCTGGAACTGTTATAACTGAAATTGACTTTTGCCGTTTTAAATCAAGGAGTACGCGATATGAATAAAAGTTTAGTTGTTATTTTGGCAGTATCATTATTATCCGCCTGTAAGGCGACTGTGCCAGAGCCTTATCAAAAAGATCGTGAACCAGAATCCAGAACTGAATATAGTGGTGTGGAAGGGGTGGTGCAGCAACAGCAAGATCAAAATTATCTGATGCGCAAAGAGCTACAAGACAAATGCGATGATGCGAAAGTAAATTTAGCGATTGCTAAATCTGACAAAGCTACAAAAGCCATCAAAAAACACCAAAGAGAAATCAAAGATTATTGTATCTAGGATTAATTACACCATGGTAGTAAGCACTACCATGGTGTGCTCGGTAATTACAGTCCTAGCACCTGCTTACCTTGCTTAAAGGTAACATCAACAGGAATGTTCGCTTCAGAGAGCTTATCTAGGTCTTTTTGTAGTTCCGCTTTGATATCGCCGTGCGTTGCGATTAGTTGATCGACTTTTTGATAGTCACCGTCACCTTGTAGCGTTAGGATAAGGTTAGACAGTTTCTCCATCGCTGCGCCCATCTTCTCCATATTCACTTGATATAAGCCGTCCGTGTTTTTAGAGAATGCGCCTTCTTGCTTAAAGAAGTTAAATCGGATCATATTCGCCTTACCGTGTGCACTAGATGCACCAAAGCGTACTGAGCGGAAGATCCCCGCCATAAAGGTGATGTAATAATCCTCAAGCGTACCTTCGGTGATCTCGCCTTTTTTAAGTAGTTGCTCAACCATGTATAGGCCTAGGATATCGGCTTTACCTTCTTCAAGCGCACTGGCGTGTTCTTGTAGTGACTGACGAACAGTACCTTTACCCGTAATGGTATTTTTAATGCCTAGGCCATGAGCTACCTCATGGAACATGGTATTAGCAAAGAAAGCATCAAAGGTGATGTGCTTACGTTGCTCAGGGACGATAAGTTGATCTGCGATTGGCACTAAGATCTTGTCGAATTTTGCACGCATTGCGTTTTTAAGTTGTAGGCGACGGGTACCTTTTTGTAGTTGTACTTCCTCGTCATTTGGCAGGTTAATCGCAATGGTTTTACTACCTGCGTTTGAATGACCGGCATAATAAATAACGTCATATGCGTTTAGGTCGGCATCAGAGCCTGGCACTTCTTGCTTGTATTTATCCTCAACAGGTAAGCCTGTTTGAAGCTCAGGTAAGAAAGCGGCAAACTTAGCGAGGCGTTCACTCCACGCCAAGTCTTTAACCAGAACGTAAGATTCAAAAGCGGTGCGGTAGCCAAATAGTTGATCTTCATAGGTTTCGATCGGGCCGATTACCACATCAATTGGATTATTTTTCATGTCCATCCACGCAAAATCAGATGCTTGATAGCTGTTGTTCACCAAGGCATCTGCACGTAGGTTTAAGTAATGCGCAAACTCTTTGTCTTGTGCCAGTTTACTTGCTTGGCGTAATAGCGCTGCGGCTTGGTCTAGCTCGGCTTTGTAGGCTGAAGAATAGGGGATACTGTATAGCTTTCCACTTTCATCGCGTCGAATAAGAGAATAAAGTCCTGTTTTGTCTTTTACTTCAGCATTGTTTAGCTCATCCTTAGTGATGTCGCTTGGGTAAAACTCCGCGCCAAGTGCTTTATCTTCAAAACCAGAAAGAAAAACTTGGTCGCCGTTCAAACGATCCCAAGGTCCATAGTTGATGTCAGCGAACTGGCGCACTTTTTCATCTGAGATTTTGCCTAGGAAGGTTGTTTTGTCTTCGCCAAATGCTTGCTGCCAAAATAAATTATCCATAATAACGGAAGCGTCGATAAGTAAAGCCAGCATTTTTTTCTGGTTATCACTTAGGTGACCTAGGTCTGTTTCTAGCGTTACTGGGGTATAAATATTTAGTCGGTCTTGAGACGCATTCACAAGCTTGTAGCCTGATTGTTTGTTATCAGCTTGGGCTTGCTCAGTTTGTGCACTAGGTTCTTCAGAAGAAGTTGATGGCTCAGAGCAGCCAGTGAGGGTGAGACCTGTTGCAAGCGCGATTGCAACTGAAATCGTAGAGTGTTTCATAATGCTCCCTTGTTGTCTGTGTTCTTGGGTCTGTTGACCTTTGCTGTTTGACTTTTGTTTTCCTGAGTATGTTTTGATCGCGACGCTCGGCTTTCAGCCCAGTGAGCTAGGCAAAAGTTGAGCAACAATGAGCAAGTCGCACTTAGGTGAACCCCTAGAGCAGCGTTTTGTTGGCATTTCAACAGTGTTGCCCCACAAGGATGTGGGGTAAGGTGACTTTATAGAAGCACAAAGTCTTTATCGTCTGACTGACATAGAGTAACTATGCTACGCAGACTCTGCCTTGTATAAATACCAATCAAACTACTCCAAAAACAAACTTAAAAGATAAACAGATCCTGATTATGTTGAGATTACCCTACACGATTTTGTATTACTGTGCCTAGTTAACCTAAATTGATATGTGGTATTCAAGTCGCAGTTAATGTGAAGGGTTACCATTTATGCCCAGATGTGGGCTTTTTCCAATATTTTTATGTTAAAGCTAGCCGCAAAGTACGGTATACCTTGAATTCTAACTTGCTAATTATTGGGGGTATATAAATAAAATATTATTTTCCTAGATTTTCTTAACTTTATCCGAAAGTTAGACAATACTTACGTCATAGATACTAAAAATCAGCAGTGTGACCACCAGCAAGCGCAGTGCCTACTTTTATTATAAACTTACGTTTGCAGTCGGGTCTTTTATTCAGTTATTAAGGGATTTGGTTTCATGTCTACAGAAAATGCTTTGCTCACGATTCTAACTGATAGGATCAATAACGATACCTTGGTATTGCCGACATTACCTGAAATCGCAGTGCGTGTAAGGCAAGCGGCAGATGACCCTGAAATTAACTTGATGCAGATGGCAGACGTTATTTCTCATGACCCAGCCCTTGCAGCGCGTATGATTAAAGTTGCCAACAGCGCTTTTATGGGGCGTACAGTGAAGGTAAATACCTTAAACCAAGCGGTAACGCGAATTGGTCTAAGACAAATCAAGAATATTGCAACTGCGATGGCCATGGAGCAGCTATTTGTCTCTAATAATAAGCTCATAAAAACATACATGGACAAAGCTTGGCAGAAGACGTTAAAAGTCGCTTGCCAAGCGATAACAACGATGGATTTTTATCTTCGCGTCAATAAGCACACTTCGCTCAACAGAGATACAATCACGTTAGCTTCTTTGGTGTTTAATATCGGTGTTTTGCCTATTTTGACAGAGGCCGAGCGTCACCCCGAAGTGTTTGCCAACCCAAGCTTTTTGGCCCATGCCATCCAGAAATTAGGCGGCAAAATTGGGGGAGCGATAATGCGTGAGTGGGAATTTACCGACGAGTTCGTTGAAGTCGCAGAAAGCTGGGCAAATCCAAATTACCGACCAGAACATGTCTGTTATGTCGACTTTATTCGTGTGGGTGCAATCGTAGAGGGTATTTTACAGGTGTCTGATAAGTCTGCAGCATTAAAACAATATGAAGAAAAAGGAATAATTAAGGAAGTGAGTATGTTTGCCGATGACACTTATTTAAGTGTGCTCGAAGACGTCAAAACAATGTTTGCTTAGCTCCTTATGCTTCTCGTGAATACAAAGGCCTCTGTAGAGGTCTTTGGCGTTTAGGGCAAAACATCGGCTCGGGGCTTGCTAAATATTTTGCTTATCCGAGCACCTGTAACAGAAACCGTTAAGCCACATAAAATAAAACCACCCCCAATAGCTTCCATTGGCATCAACTGCTCATTAAGTAATAAGGCTGAACCTATAATGCCGACAATAGGGATTAATAAGGCAAAAGGCGTTACTGCTGCAGCCTTGTGATTTTTAAGTAGCCAACCCCATATTGCGAATGCAATCAGTGTTGAGATATAACCCACATAGGCAATGGATAACCAAGACTGTGTTGTGGTGTTCAGTAGTAAGGTCAATGGAGAGTCTGTTTCAATAAAATAAGACAGTGTAAAAAGTGGCAATGGCGGCACTAGACTTACCCAAACAATAAAATGGAGTAAATTAACGTTTTGCAGGCGCTTCATGATGAGGTTTGAAAACGACCAAAATAATGCCGCGAACAGAATGAGCACCGCGCCCAATATTGTCGTTGACCCAGACGAGTTGATAAAAAACAAACTAAACCCAAACGTTGCGATGCTGATCCCCACCACTTGAAAGCGATTCATGGTTTCCTTTAACAACAAAACACTTAGCAAAATCGTGAAAATAACTTGGGCTTGAAGCAGCAAAGAAGCAATGCCAGCTGACGCATTTGATTCCATCGCAATAAACAGCAAGCTAAACTTAAGCACACCTAAAAATAGCCCAACACTGAGTACGTTCCATATCGACGTTTTAGGAAAAGGAATAAAGAATACTGCAGGGATCGCGACTACCAAAAAACGCAAGCCTGAGAATAAAATAGGAGGCAGCTCTGCTAGGCCAAATTTAATGACCGAAAAGTTAAGCCCCCAAATTATCACTACTATTAAAGCCAATGAAATGCTTTTTACATTCACGCGCGTCAAACTCCGTTTAATTGTACTTATTACTGCTTCGGGTATCGGACTACTGATGTAAATTGTCTTCAAGGCCTGAAATTCAGGTTAGCAAAGCGTTACTGCCAAAGCCGAGCTCCTATCATGCCATTGAAGAGTAAATAAAGCGCTACAAATGCGTTGGTTAGTGCAAATAAGGTGGCCAGTCAGTAACTAAACGCTTGCATTTGAGAGCGTGCCGTCCGTTCGCTATTGGCGCAAAGTAACCTTGTGAAGATAGAGTATTGAACTGGATAAAGAAAAATTGATAGCCATATCCGCTATCAATTTTTCGTATCCAAAGCTCAACAAGCTCTAGATGATGACTCTAAAATTAAGACTCTAGGCCTTCGTCGTCACCAAGACCTTTGGTTAGGTCTTCTAACAACTCTTTGATTTCTTCTGATACCAAAATAAAGTCAGCATCCAGTTTAACGGCTAGATCTTCTTTTGGAATATCCGCATTTTGGTCTTTAAGTGCCTCTGCATAGCTTAAACGTTTTAATGTACCGTCGTTTTGTAAGACGAATTTCACACGTTCACGCCAATCTAATGCGAGTTTAGTTACACGTTTACCGTTTTCTAAATGCGTTTTGATTTCATCTGATGAAAGGTCATGTTGTTTTAACTTGACTTGAGCGCCGTTGTCGTCAGGCTCTTGCAACTCAGCATCGGTGCCTATTGCAAAGCCTTCGGGCGCGGTAAATTCGGTTAGCCAGTGTGTTAGCTGTAAGTCTAAATCATAGTTCGCAAACGCTGGTACAACAGGGAGTGTGCCTAGAGACTTACGCAGCAGCGCAAGTAGCTCTTCGGCTTTGTTGAAGCTGGCGCTATTTACAATCACCCAACCTGATTTTTGGTCGATAAAAGCAAACTGTAAGCTAGATTTTTTGAACGCTTGAGGTAATAACGTAGCAAGAATATTTTCTTTGATGTCGTCTTTTTCTTTTTTCTTTACTGGACGATTTTCTTGCTGTTCTATTTGCTCAATTTTTTCTGCAACCATTTCATTGACAACAGCTGCTGGTAGCACTTTTTCTTCACGCTTGGCACAGACTAAAATGCTGTCTTGTGAAAAATGCGAAAGCATCTGGCCATGTTTACCAAAAGCTTTTGTCCAGCCAAAAGTTGTCATATCTTGGCTGCCACATGGGCGGAAAATATCCTGCTCTAGCGCTTTTTCAAAGTCCTCTTGTGTGTAGTTGACATCTTGTTTGAATTTATAGCAGATTAAGTTACTGAACCACATAGAATTAAGCTCATTTGGAATTAAATTGCGCTCATCATAGCAAAAAGGCGTAAGCTTGTATTCCAGAAGATATTGGCTAATCAATTCATATAATACTAATTTGACTTAATACTTGCTCAATTTGAAGGAGTAAATCTGACGCTAACCGCGTTAAAAATTTCTTATTTAAAACCCTAAATAGCAAAATTTTTGCATTGCTTACACGGATGTGGAAACCGTGGCGATAGCAGGACGCGGTAGCGGGGTTATCGACAAAATTCTCTCGCCTCAAAATAGACCACTTACATTAACCCCAGCTCGGGACAAGAATTTAAAAACTAGGGAACTATATGC
>NZ_RCSQ01000115.1:0-29519 GCF_004103255.1 Pseudoalteromonas sp. PS5 | reverse complement strand
GCAAGTATTAAGTCTAATTGGTATTAGACCTTGGTTTGACGCTAAGTCTAGATCATTGCAACAAATCGAGTGCGCTTTTTAGCAGTTGCATTTGCTCCATGCTTAACCCTGACTTTTCCAACATTTGGGCTGGAATGCAGGCGCAGGATTGTTCTAGTGCTTTTCCAGCTTTAGTTAAGTGAATAATTGTGTGTCGTTCATCATCCGGTGTTTTGTTCCGTGAGACTATTCCATGCTGCTCAAGCCTTTTCAGCAAAGGGGTGAGTGTGTTGCTATTCAGCCCCGCTCGCTTGCCGATTTCTTTCACTAGTTGTCCGTCTTGCTCCCACAGAATAAGTAGCACTATATATTGCGGGTAAGTGAGCCCAACTTCTTTGAGTAGCGGCTGATAGAGCCTTGTAACTTGTCTCGACGCGTTATAAAGCTTGAAGCAAAGCTGGTTATCAAGGTTGAGCTGAGGGTTGGATTTACTCATTTAACGCAGCAACTCTTCAATGTCTTGTGCAATTTGTGCCGGTTTTGTTATTGGTGCGTAGCGCTTTACGGGCTGGCCTTGTTTATCGAATAAAAATTTGGTGAAGTTCCATTTTATTTTGTTACCAAACATTCCAGGTAATATAGATTTTAGATACTGATAAAGCGGATGTGCGTTATCGCCATTAACTTCTATTTTTTCCATCATTTGAAAGTCAACACCATAGTTGATCAGGCAACCTTCTTGAATTTGCTTTGCATCGCCTGGCTCTTGTTTCCCAAATTGATTACAAGGAAATCCAATAATCACTAAGCCTTGCTCGGCATACTGTTGATGTAGCTTTTGTAGGCCCTCGTATTGTGGAGTTAAGCCGCATTCACTGGCGGTATTGACTATTAGTACGACTTTGTCCTGTAAGTCCGTAAATGAAAATGTCTTACCTTGGAGTGTGTTTGCTTCAAACTGATATAAATTAGCCATATTAATCTCTTGTGATTTAATCGTGTACGATCTAATTTATCGGCAAATTCTCAATATTGCAAGTGGGCAATCTCAAATGCCAATGACTATCTTACATTGAGTTAATCGTCATTATGGCTGGATGGGTTTGTATTTGGTGCTCAACATTGCAAGTCTGCGAGTGATCAGTAGATGATCTGGTTTTGGTAGGTACTTTAAGTGCGTCGTAATATAAAGCTTGGTAGGGTAAAGCGCCCGTATCATGGCGTTCGCTTGTTTTATAAATGCCTGTGTTTCGCGGGTGTGACTGCAGGCTATATGGCCTTCTAGATGAGAGAGATTATTCGCAAGAGGTAAAGAGCCTATCAAGTGTGCTTTATCTTTAGGGAAACTATTTTGAAATACTGTGGGGTAGGCTAATATAAAGTCAACCTTACCTGAACTAAACTCCTTAATAATAGTATCCGCCGATGTTTTGTATGGCTGGACTGAGACATTGTGTGGTGCTAGTTCAGATAATGCTGCATCAATACCCGTACCATACGATTTGCCGATTTCTCGAATAATGGTTTTATCAGGGTAGAATACCATTAAGCTATTCAATGACTTTAGTTTGCCTGTGCTATTAATTAAGCTGGCATCGATGGGCGTGCTTTGCTTAAAGTAGTAGAGGCGGTGACTGGGATACAAATGAATAGGGATAGTGAACAAAAAAGTTTGCTGTCGGCTTGGCGTTTTAAGTCGTGATACAGCACATACTGCTTGGTCACTGGCAAGTAACTGATTTAGCTCGCTCGGCGTGACTATTTTAAAATCAAAAAAATCGCGACCAAACTGATTGAGTAGCAGGTTGTTTGTATCTGACTCTAGGTTATTCGATTTTTTTGAAAAAAGTCGAAATTCATCATCAGGTTCAATAGAGAGTAGGAGAATTTTTGCATTACAGCTACCACTAAGTATGAGTAGCAACATCAGCATATATTTCATCATTACCCCAATGTGATAACACCTATTTCTACTTACTATAGAACATTCGCTGTTATTTATCTTTTAGGTTTATATTCTCGCGCACTTTCGTAGGCTATAGCCAGCTTGACGTCGTCATTCATTTGAATAAAGTCACAGCTAACAATTTCATAAATAGTATAGATGTATCAATCAAGCGCGTTTTAACGATAAGTTTTTGTACTGCGTTTTAGAACCTGTCATCATAGCGGTAGTTTTGATTATTGGGGCTAATACGTTATGACTAAAGTGTGGGACGGGTTCATCCGAGGTTTTCATTGGCTGCTTGTGGTTGGGTTGGTTACTTTATATATCACGGGTGAAGAAGGTATGATGGAGCTTCACTTTGTTACAGGTTATTTGTTACTGGCGTTAATGGCTACTCGACTTATTTGGGGGCTATTTGGCAGCCAAACGGCAAAACTTAGCGCGTTATTTCATTCACCAAAAGCCATAGTGAGTGCCATCAAGTCCAGTAAAAGTCATGTTGGCCACAACCCGGCTGGCAGCCAAATGGTACTGGTGTTTTTTGTCTTGATTATTGTGCAGCTGGGGTCTGGATTAATGACGACAGATGATATTTTGGTGGAAGGTCCACTCGCCCAGTATGTTTCTTACGATTTAGTTGAGATTGCAGGTGACATCCATCACACCAATATTGACATATTGCTCGCGGCGATTGCTATTCATATCGTGGCGATTGTAATGTACCGCTTGAAAGGTCAGAATTTAGTTAAAACACTGCTAACAGGCAAGCAAGAAAATGCTGCTGTTGCGCCAAAAATGAAGTCAGGTATTGTCGCTTATTTTATTTTTATAATATTGTCGGTGCTGTTACTGCTTACTTGGGGCGCTGAGCCGCTGAATAGTTTGTTGTAATATTTCGCAACAGAATATCCGAAACAGATTCGACCTCTAGTGCTAAAAATTCTGGTAATATGGCGCAATTTTATTATCTAGGTTAGAGAAAAGTAACGATGTTAGAGCCGTATTATCAACAACAGGCAAATCAGATCACCATTACCAGAGAGCAAGGCAGCTCATTTGCCAAGGGCGTTGCGGACGATTACAACCCATTACATGATGTAGATGCAAAAAAGTTCTGTGTGCCAGGGGATCTACTTTTCTCATTAGTACTTAAACACTATGGCTTGAGTGAAAGTATGCAGTTTAGCTTTGTAGGAATGGTTGATGAAACAACCGTTCTTACTTTCCCCGAGGGCAGTGCGCAGTTTGATATTATGGCAAACGACAAAGTAATGCTCTCTGTAACACGCAAAGGGGAGACAAGTACATGCTCATCGCTTATCGATAGTTTAACTACAAATTATGTTGAATTTTCTGGAACTACCTTCCCACATGTGATCATTCCATTGATGGGTGAGCAAGAGGTAATGATAAACCCCGCAAGACCTATGGTTATCTACGAATCTATGAGCATTCAAATGGATGATATCTCAGTCAGTGAAGTATCACTTGAGGCTGACAAACCTGAGTTTAGCTATGATGGCAAGCGTGGAAAAATCAATTTACGCTTTAACCTAACCGCAAATGGTACAAAAGTAGGTTTTGGGGAAAAGCATATGCTGGTTTCTGGGATCCGCGAATATTGTCAGCAAACAGTCGATGAATTAATTACCTATTATAACAACAGGAAGTTAACCTTAAAACCTGCTTGTTAAATTTTTGATGTTTATATGGGTGCAACACGGTTAAGTTCACCCATTGAATAACTTTGACCATTTCATTCCTACCTTACTTTCTAGTATCTCATTCCTTTTCACTATCCCTTTTTAATCTTTACGCTCAAAGTATTGTTTTTGGTTAAATTCCAAACGTACGTGTAATGACGTGTAATTCAAATCGGTGCTACTTTTGGATTATAGTTGCTTTTGAATCATTAGTTCTGTTTTTGGTTTTAAACTTGTGTTTTTACAATTTTTACTTTTATTTTTTACAAGTTGTTGTTTTTAATGGGGTGATATTAATTTCCTTTGATTACAATTTAACTTTATGCACTATTGTGTGTTTTGGTTTTGTTGTATAAGATTCGTCACCGTTAGCAGCATTAAGCAATAAATTTACAGCAACTAAGGTTTGAGTAAGCAAAAGCTAACCTCTTGTTTATAAAACTTGTTTGAACCTGCTTCTTTACTTGAACAAGCATTTTTGGTGGATATTGCATTTGCACCGAGCGCTTACCAAGGTATCTACTTGATGTGGATTAGGCGAATTTATGCCCCAAATGCTGGCTTTTGAAGGTGCATTAAGCGTAGTTAGCGGTAAAACTGACAGCTAACTTTCATTAATCATCTGTAGAACAGGTTAAACACCAAAACTATCAACTGGATACTGTAGTAGCATGAATCAAAAAGGTTTTACTCTCGTCGAACTATCAATTGTCTTAGTGGTGATTGGACTGTTGATCTCCATTAGCTCGGTTGCTGGAAACATTCAAAGAAATGCAGAGTATACCAAGATCCAAAGCCGTTTTGTTATGCCTTGGGCACAAACCTATAAAATCTACTTTGATTATGTTGGCCTCGTCCCTGGAGACATAACTCCCGCCACTGGAAAAATAAACCAAGGCAATGGCGATATTTGTGATGCTGATTTGCGCAAGTTTTTTAATGATGCCGGTATTGAACTGCCAACTGGCCGCGGCGCAAGTCGTGAAGACAAAGCCGTTTTTAATGCTTTAGACAATAACCCTCGCCAAATAGCAGTGTGCTTATCTCACGTACAGCAGTGGCGTATTCAGGGCTCAGAGATTGCAGTAAATGCAATACGTATCAATGGATTAACCCCCGATTTGGCAGCAAAGCTAGACACTGCAATTGATGGCCTTAGTAACGCCAGTGACGGTATGTTTCGCCTCATTACTGGCGCTAATGCCGATGCCGATTGGCCTGTAGCCAATGACACCAATTTACAATCGGTAGATGCTTACTACCGTATGCCATTTTAACTTTTAACTCTCTAACTACTTGGAACAATAGCGATGAAGAAAACATATCGTCAGCAAGGCTTTACTCTTGTTGAGATGTCTTTAGTACTGGTTGTGATAGGGCTCATTCTTGGCGCGCTGTCTGTCGGTAAAGATATGCAGCGAAATGCTGAATACAAAAAGATCAAACAAAAATTTGTTGACCAATGGGTACAGGCCTACAACCAATATTATGACCGCATGGGCGTGGTAGTTGGAGACCGCCCAAAAACGCCAACATTAGCGGTGAATGCGGTAAATGTTTCTGACGGCGGTGCGCTCAACGTGTTACTTGGAACAGCTGGAGCGGATGACAAACTAACGCAGGACAGCATTAAAGAGCTTTGTTCAACGCCTGGAACGGATGCCGTTGGTAAAGTAGCAGACTTACTTGGCTACTTCCACCGTGCTGGTATTGGATTGCCAACGGGTCGTGCGAATGGTTATGAAGACAGATATGTCTACCTAGATACCAATGGTAATCCACAGCAGCTCACCGTTTGTTTCCGATTTTTGGTGGCAGGTGCAGACCATGGTGCTGGTAACGTCATGGTGATCAAGGGGCTAACTCCTGACTTAGCACGCTCACTAGACAGCGCCATTGATGGCCTTGTGGATGCCGACGATGGTCGCTTTCGTTTAGACAATAGTACGACTCTTGAGTTAAGTACTGGTGATGGCTGGCCAACAGGTAACAACTCGGCGTCTACAGCTGGCACAGGTGGTGCGAGTAACACGACTTCAGCGGTAGAAGATCATCAGCAAGTTTCTACCCTTACTGCATTTTACCGCATGACTCAATAACAGGAACCAGAGAATGAAAAACCAACCTCTTCAGTCGAATAAGCAAACGGGTTTTACGCTAGTTGAAATGGCTTTGGTGCTGGTTGTTATCGGGCTAATTCTAGGTGCGGTATCAATTGGTAAAGACTTACAGCGTAGTTCTGAATATAACAAAGTAAAGCAAAAGTTTGTGGATCAATGGGAACAGGCTTACAACCAGTATTATATGCGCACAGGTGTGGTTGTTGGCGATAGCCTAAGTACGCCAACGTTTGCAGTAAATGCCGCTGGTGAATTTACTAAAGACAATCAAAAAACCACAACGGTATCGCAGTTTTTAGAGCTAAATACAGGTGGAGACTACAGTCAAATTGACGAGCCGCCGCGTTTATGCCAAGGACAAAACATCGACCAATACACGCAAAGACGTGAAAATAGCACTGAAAATCTACATAGCTACTTTGATGCGCTTGGTATTCGTATGCCAGCGGGGCGTGCAGAAGGTCGTGAAGATCGTTATGTCTATCTAGATACCAATGGTAACCCGCAAGAAATTCAAGTGTGTTTCCAGTGGAACAAGCCAAACTCAAATTCAGGCTCAGGTAACGTGATGGTTATTGCGGGCTTAACTCCAGATCTTGCGCGTATGTTAGATGAGATGATCGACGGTCAAATCAACGCCGCAGAAGGTCGCTTTAGAGAGCAAGCGACTACACCACAAGTGGGCTGGAGCTTTACCAACAAAGACAGTCAAGCAAGCACCACGGCTTCAACCGCTTCAGGATTTACAGACGAAGCACAAGTAAAAATTGTCACTGCACACTACAAGATGAATCAGTAAGGTAGCAACAATGAACAAGAATAAAGGTTTCACGCTAGTTGAAATGGCAGTCGTGCTGGTGGTAATTGGTTTGATCATCAGTGCCGTGTCAGTAGGACAAAACCTACAGCGTAACGCCGAAGTACAAAAGCTCAAGCAAACATTTATCGACCAGTGGGTAATGGCATATAACCAGTACTATAACCGCACCGGTGTTGTACTAGGTGATAGTGAGCAAGAGCCGCGCTACATGGTTGCAGGTAAAGAGTTTGAGTATGTCGGTATTCGTCAACAAAATGCTGGTGGCGCAGGGGTGCCAGGTGTTGAAGGAAGTGATATTCGCTTGCCAGAAACACTGCCGCGTATTTGTGAGGGTGCAGGGCATACTCGTATCGGTATGGACGATGACCGTGCGCTAGCTGCACAAAGTTTACATGATTTGATGGATCGCCAAGGGATCCGCATGCCAGCAGCTCGTTCTGAAGGTAGGGAAGATAGATTTGTCTACCTTGACAGCAACGGTAACCCACAAGAAGTTCAGGTATGTTTCCAGTGGAACCCTGAGGGGCAAATTCACGGCAGTGGCAATGTGATGGTGCTAAGAGGCCTTACTCCTGAGCTGGCTCGAGAGTTTGACCGTATGATTGATGGCAAAGCAGATGCAATCGAAGGTATGTTCCGTCAATACAACCCTAATCCAAATTCACTGACAACGTCTGGTGAGTCTGGTCGCGAATGGTTAGGTAACAACACCTATGCGATGAACGACCAAGTTGTGGAAAGTCGTGAAGGACTTAACCGAGACGAAGATGCCGTAATGTTAGTGACTGCGGTTTACAAAATGGAGCAATAAGAGAGCAGTATGATTACTCGCATCAGCTTAGCGCTCATTTTGCTGTTATCTATCAGTTTGCCTGTAGTGGGATACCTACAGGCTTCTGCGGATAAAGCATTAAGATCAGAGCGTTTAGTTCTTTCTGAACTAATAAATCAACAACAGCAGCAAAAGCGCTATTTAGCTAAATTAGAGCAGCGAAAAAACTTCGACGCTGCGGTTACTAAGTTAACCGAGAAAGCAAGTTCATTAGGGCTTGGTGAGTCTAGTTTGCAAGCGTATAAAGTTAACTTCCGCCAAATGATCCCTATCGCCGAAATTGATGCTTATATGTCACAAACACATAGTCAGCCTGGGCGCTTTTATGTACCTCAAAATTTTCAGTTGAGTCGTGAAGGGATGAGCTTGTCTGGCAGTATCACAGATAGAGTGAAAATGCTGGAACACAGCCAAAATGAAGTACAAAACTTCTTACTGTCTTATAAAGGCACAGCATTGGTGGTACAGAAATAATGTCAAATAAGTATTTAGTTGAAAGCCATGGAAAGCTGGTCTTAATCGACGGAAAAAACTGGCAGACGCTAGAGCATAAAGGCGTAAATAACTTTGTCGGTACCTTGTCTGAAAACGTTCATTTGGTGACAGACTTTGCCACAACTGCGGCGTTTAAGCATATTCAGTGTGATTATAAATACGCTGAATTTATCTTATCCAAAGAGTTAAAAGACAGTGGTGAAATTGTAGGTAATGTGCAGTTGCTTGCGATCCAAAAAAACAAGCAAGCGCAAATGAACAACAGTGTGTTTTACGCACCGGTTAATCTAGAAACCTATAATCGTTATCAGGTGATTGCAGATAATACGTTACACAATACCCTGTTGTTTTCTTATTATCATCTCTACGCTAGCCTTGCGGCGACAAATAAAAGCAATCAGGTACGAGCTAGCTTCGTTGTCACAGAAAGTGATATTAGTATTTTACTCAGTCAAAAGGGTAAAGTGGTTGGCTTTGAGTCATTGCCTAAGGTGATGTTCCAAGGTGAAAACCGTATCGCAAGTTTGACCAATGCTTTGCGTACGCTTGAGCGCCAATTGCGTTTGAAGTCGACCTCAGTGTCGGTACATTTTTGGTTAGAACCAGACGCAAGTGTTGATTGGGCTGAAGCGCTTGCCAGTGAATTGCAACTTGATTTAGAGCCTGTCACAGCAACTCCTGTGATTGTTGATGGCCAGCCTATGTTTAGTTCACTAGCACCTCACTTGGATAGCTTATCGCTTAAGCATGCACTGAATCAAAGCGAGTCAAAATATCTTTATTTGGCTAAAAAAAGCTTGCCACTGGTGGCTAGCTTATTGCTGGCAGCAAATGCTTATATTGGCCTTCAATACTTCCAAGTTAGCGAAAGTCATCAACAGCTCAGCGCTCGAGTGCAGAGCATGCAAAGTACATTAACTGAGCAAATTCCAAGCAAAGTCATTCAGCAAAACGACTATCAGCTCTATTTGGATGATTTAGAGCGTATTCAGCATGCTTCTAAATTGCCCGGCTATCATGAAGTTCTCGCTGATATTGCAACGGCTATCCCACAAAACTCTGTGGTTTTTGATTGGATAAGTTTTGATTACCCAAAACAAACTGACGAAAACAAGCTTTTTATTAGTTTAGTGGGGACACAAACTGCGCAATCAGACGATCCAATAGAGCACTTTAACCAATTTGTTAAGTCACTCACAAGTCAAGGTTACAAGCTTAGAGATAGCTCGGTACAAACCAGCTTCAAAGGGGTTAGCTTTGCATTAGATTTGGAGCGTCCACTATGAGTAAAAAATTAGGATTAGCAGGCGTTGGAATGGCGCTCGGCGCATGTATTGTTACGGCGGTTGCGAATTGGTTAGCACCTGCTCAACTGTCTTTTAACGACCCAGTAAGAGTGCCGCCCTTACACACACTCAATTACTCTAAATTTGATGAGGAGCGGCTGCATGCGCTGTTGCCTATCCTCGACAAACAAATTGTGATAGCTGAAAACGATAAGGCATTGTCACTGGGTATGCTTGGCTACGTGGCAAGAGATGCCAACTTTGACTTACAAAGTGTGATTAACCAGCATAGCTTGAGCATGGTTTATAAGTCAGCAGATAAAATGTACGCAGTAGTCGATAACCAAGTGTATGAGCTTGGCCAGACCTTACCGTCTGGTGCAAAACTGGTTGATGTGCAAGATAGAACTGCGGTGTTTTATCAGCAAGGCCAGATGGCGCGGTTAAGCATGACTGGTGAGGCGCTATAAATGCCAAGTATCGGGGTAATAACACAGCGTAAAACCCGCGGCTTCACGTTGTTGGAGCTTGCGGTTTATATCATGGTTGTAGGGATCCTCATTTCTGTTGGCACTGGGATGATGATGAACAACAGTAAAAAGCCCGGAGTGCAGGCAACAAGTAGTAATGAAAAGCTTGCCGCCTCAGGCTCTAATCTCAGTTTAGATGCTTACGCAGCACCACTTTTGCTGTTTACGCAAACCCATTATCGCTTACCTTGTCCCGATACCAATAATGATGGTAGTGAAGATTGCCCTAATGCAGCAACGCCACCTGAATTATTAAAAGGTACTTTGCCTTTCACAACACTCGCGCTAGAGCAACGACCCGTTGATACTTTTGGCAATGCCCCATTTTATGCCGTTGATTTTGCATTGACTCAGTTAGTAGACAGCGCAACAAGCAGTTGGGATGGTGGGCGACTGAACCTCGATGATTTATGTGAAAAAACCAAGTCTCGTTATAGAGCTGCTATCAGTACCAACAGACTGTCGGTGATCCGAGCTAGGGGATTGAATTGTCAGGCTGCTGATGTTTTTAATCCAGCTTTTGTGTTGGTCTCAGGGGGCGCACAAGATTTGGACAATATAAACGGCATGCTGGATGGCGAAAATGGCAGTGGCAATAATTGCTACGAATTTTCAGGTCGTGAGAAGTCAGCACAGTATGACGATGTGGTGCACTTTGTGTCGATGGCAAACTTAATTTCGCAGGTATGTAATTAGTTATGGTTCGCAGTCAACTTAAGCGTATGCAAGGACTTAGCCTTGTTGAATTAGCAGTGAGTATGGCCGTTTTAAGCTTATTACTTGCAGCTATTTTACCTGTTATGACCTCTGGTATTGGTGCTGGAGGGAAAAGCGAAGACTCACCAACTTTATCAATCAGTGAGTCACGCTTACTACTTGATGAAATCGATGGGGCAATTTTAGGCTTTTTACAAACCCACCACCGCTTACCCTGTCCTGATATCAATTTAGATGGCCGTGAAGATTGTACGGTGCCGTCTGGGGTTACGGTAAATCCGACTGAGCACGGTGTCAGTGGCGATAACAAAGTGCATGTCGGTTATTTACCTGTCGCGGATTTGCAAATCGCACTTAATGCTGATGAAGAATGGCGTAGAGTGAGTATTGAATACGGCGTTTACAGACAGCAGCAAGACAGCAAAGATTTGGTCATCCAAGGCAATCATTATAGCCAAGTACCTGTAAACCACGAGCCCCTTTGTGAAGAGGGGAAAAGTGACTGCGCTGTGAATCGTTACCGTGTAGCTGATAGCAGTACCAGCTTATATTTTAGCTACTTAGGTAGAAGCTTTAATAAAACCAGCGACTCTGATGACCTACAGCAAAGTGATGGCTATCAAACTACAACCAATACCATCAACACGCTTGATTTTTGCCAGCAGCTAACAGCACTTGAGCGCGGCAATGAAATTAGTGATGTGCTCAGTGCCAAAAAAAATCAACGCTTATTTACAGAGCGTATCCAAGCAAAAAATGGGACAGCAGGGGTTATTTATCCCGCCTACGCACTGTCTATTTCTCGCTCACAAAAAGTACTTACGGGTGAAGGCTATTCTGAGCGAAATACCGATGATGTATTTGAATTTCAAGCAGAGTCGCGTACTGCAACGAATGAGTATGATGACACTACGCTCATTAAGTCATTTGCACAGCTAAATAGAGAGTTGAATTGCGGTAAGCGTCTTAGCCAAGCAAACACCTCTTTATTTAAAGGCATTGCACACATTGCCAATGAGAACATGTATCAGCTTCACCTAGCTAACTCTGAAATATATATGCTCAACACTGCAGAGGGGATAGCTCGACTGGAGCTTGATGAGATTTTTCTTAACTTAGACAAGCTTTTCAATATTGCGGCAATAAAGGATGCCACAGATGACATGATATCTTCTAAAGGCGGTGCTGCAGTGCCTGCGGGGTTTGCCTTGGCGCTTGCCGTTGCGGATCTTGTCAAAGTGCAATGGTATCTAGACACGAATACAACAGAACAAAGAGATGCTCGTGACACACTCAGTGCGGCACTTGAATATCATGACAAACTTATCCAGCGAGCTCAACTTGCCGGTACAACGATGCGAGCAGAGCTGCAAAAAGCACGTGAAATAGAGCAGGCAGGTCAAATCAAGTGAACAGTGTAAATTCATTTAAAAAGCAACAAGGCATTTCATTACTTGAGCTGGCGATATTGACGAGCCTGCTGGCTGTAATTGCAGGTATTGGCTTTGGTGCATTTAACAAACAGCAAACAAGAAATGACTATTTGGTCACTGAGTCGAGTATTTTTGCCGCTGAAGATATTTTAGTTAATTATTTACAAACCAATCTACGCCTCCCTTGCCCAGATACCAATCAAGATGGCAAAGAAGACTGTGGTTCTCGTTATGGTACCTTGCCTTACGAAACCTTAGGGCTTGATGGCGTAATTACAGACGCTTGGAATCAGCCTATTCGCTATCAGGTTAGCTCAGTGCTTAGCAGCACAAATGCGACGAATATGTATACCTTGTGTCAGCATATTAGAACTAATGAGGTTGCAAATGCTGGTCAAACCGGGTTTACCTTAATCAGCGGTGGCCTCAAGGATTATGACAATGGCCAGTTAAGCGATGGTAACGTCGATACTGTGAGTCAAGTTGGCTCCGAATTAATTTACAACAGGGAAAATACCTACCTTATTCCTGGAAAAACAGAGCGAGCTATCAGTGACGATAGAGCGGTAAGCAAAGGCTTGGTTCCGCTACTTGGAGAGCTAAATTGCACTGGATTGCTGGTTGCAGCCAATAGCATGGAAAGTCAAATTCGACTATTGGACATTCAAAGAGAAGCCTTTAACTCTACGATTGGAACACTAGACGGCACACTGAGTGACCTTTACATGGTACGAGTGAGTTCCGGTGTCAATATGGCAGTAGCAGCAGCGCAAGCCGCCTCTGCAGTTGCTGGTAATTTAGACGGCGCTGCTGATGCAACCAGTGGAGACCCTTCTACAATGAGTGCCGTTGCAGCGTCTGCAATCGATATAGCCGCGGCTGCAGTTGCGGTTGCCAGTTCAATTGAAGCGTTAGTGAATGCTGAAAAAACAGAAGACCGGGCGAAGTCGCAAAAAAGCAAAGTTCAGGAATATATTGGAAAGCTAAATTCTACCTGTAATACCTTAAGAACATTTACACAAGAACAAAAAGGGAGTGCAATTTCATGCGACTAAATCACGCAGGTTTTAGTTTATTTCCTTTAATGGTTACTCTGCTTACAATAACCGCAGGAGCGGTTGCGCTTAGCGCCGTGGTGGCAAAGCAAGATGAGCTAGATGTGGTATCACAACAAAAGCTATCTGCTGAGCGAGTGAATGAAGCAATCAACGGTTTTATTGCTATTCACCACAGGTTACCTTGTCCGGATAGTTCCGACTCAGACGGCCTTGAAGATTGTGCCTTGACGAGCACCGAAGGTTTAGTCCCGTATAACACCTTGGGGCTAACAAAGCGCGATGTTCGAGGATTAAATTATGCGCCATACCGTGATTCGCTGAACGGGCAACGCTTTGATTTAGCGTCTTCGAATGAGCAGGTTCGTAAAGTAAACTTTGAAGGAGGCATTCCTCAAGACGTTACCGTGTCTGATGTACCACCAGATGACACGCAACCAGAAACCTATACACCAGACCCTAACGTAGCCCATAACCAAAATGTTCAAGCGCAATTAGACGCGTTTAGAGCTGGTATCATCGTTAATAAAGCTTATAAATACAGTAGCGATGCGGACAAGCAAGGTGACGCAATTGCCAATGAAATCAACCAAAGCTATATCTCTAAACTTGCATCTGAGCGCAGAGTAAAAATCACCTTATTGGATGGTGATACGAACAAAGCGGATGACTTCTCGGAAAACTCTTCGGTATATAAGGAAGTAACACAAGCTGAGGCTAGACTTCACAAAGTGGTAGACTTTCATGAGTACTACCAAAAATTAGGTGAAGTGAGTGGTGATGCTAACCAAATCGTAAACACCTTGTTGACTCGCTCAGATATGTCGATTGCTGAGGTCAACGCACAAAGAGCAGAGCTTGAGCAATTAATCGATCAATTTAATCAAGAGGTGAGTAGCTACAACGGGATAACCAAATCTGACGCAACGTTAAACAATTACTATAAGCAAGGGTTTACCAGCTTGGATAGTTACGCAATTGCAGCTGACCAATTGACAGATTTGAACTCTAGTAATGAAGCATTGATCCGTACCGCGATGAATCAAGCAGCCATGGATTTTGCAAATAAAAGCACGCGAGCGTCAAGTACATTATATGAGGGCTTTAGTAAAGCGCTTAGCGACGTGCGTGGTCAAGTAGACGATTATTATACGGGGAAAATAAAAGAAAAATCGGGGGATGATGTCACTGAACGTGATGTTAAAGGTGACTTTAAATCTCGTGCCGAGTTATTTGATTACACCCTACCAGACTCACCCACTGCTGCAGAGCAAGAGAAAAAAGCAAATTATGACAAACTCAAAGGCCTTTATACTCGCCTTGATAATGTCATGACCAAGCTATTTCGCGATACATTCCAGCGCTCAGATGGTGTGATCACAGAGTTTGAAGATGCGTTTAGGTCAGATCAAGCTGAGGTTGACAAGTACGAGAGCAACAAAGACTCACCAGCCCACGTTTGTGAGCAGATGGCTGAGCAGTACAAAGACCCTAAATATGGGTTTAGTGTTGCAGAATGTAAAGTGCAGGAACAAGCAGGCAACCTATTAAGTTACCTTGATAAAGTGGCAAAAGCTGGTGCGACAGCTCCTGATACTACCGATGAGAGTGATTCACCTTATGATTACCCTGTACTCACAAACTTGGGAGATTTTTGCTATAAGCTTGCACTGCTGGACTGGGTAGATAATTCAAAACCGAATAATATTTTTAAATCATCAATTGAGCAAAATGTTGGGAATAGCTTATATACATCCCTTAATAGTGCAGGTTTCCAACCAGCGCTGCGGATGAATTTTGCATCTCAGCAGTCGCTTGCCTATGTACTAATCAGGCTTGGAAACAACCAGCGCTTGGATAGCCGAAGTCGACTTGTAAATAACAATGGATTGTTCGCTTCAGAAGCGCAAGCACATTCGAATACCTATGATGATACGACCGTACCCGTTTCAGTTTCTAACCTGAGCACGCAATTAGGTTGTCCAGCATTACTTGAAACCTATCGTTCAATTGAGCAAACCATTGCAAGCAGCGTGCTGACTTACAACGACGCCAGTGGGGTATTGGTGTCAGCAAACAGAGCTGAAGCTCAAGCTATTGCAGATATGGCAATGGCACCAGCAAAACTTGCTTCAACGGTCGCAACGACAGCTGCTTCAGGGGTTAAATCAGGTGCCAAGTTTGCCGCATGTGCAGCCTCCTTAGGTCTTGCCGTGAATATGTGCGTCTCAGCAGGTATGCAAGTAGCTGCAACGGTAAGCTACGGCTTAGCAGCGGCGGCAGATACTGCCGTAATTGGATTGACAGCAAAGCAACTTCACGAAGCTAAGAAGAGCGTATCTAGCTCGGAAAAGGCGAAAAAAAATGCACGTAATGTAGTTCAGCTAGCAATCGATAATGCAGCGATTTTAGATGCCAATGGCGGCCTAAAAGAATTAAACAATTAATCACCAATTTCAATTAAAACGACTTAACGAGAATTTTATGAAGTTAACTCATTCTGCTATAAAAATGACCATGATATCCGCTACGTTTGTGTTAGCAGGATGTACTGCCAATGCGCCACGTCATCAAGTCGACCTTAGCAAGTCTTATCATAAAGAGCAGCCAGAAGCACATGAGCTGATCGCAGAACAGTCTCGCAGCGCTTGGGAGCGTATGCAGAAGCTAAGAGCAAGCCTAGAAACACAAGCATTAGATGAAGCAACACAAAGCATAGTAGAAGTACCAGAGTTTAATCCACTTGATGAAGTTAAGGTTACTTTGTCGGTTGAGAATGCGGCACTACACCAAGTGCTGAAAGTATTTGCAGGTCAAACTGGATTGAACTTATTGGTACATCCAAACCTACTCAACGCTGATTACTTAATTAGCATGGAGTTTAAAGACGTGAGTGCGTCTATGGTGTTTGATCAAATCATGCGTATCGCAGATGTTTCTGGCGCTATTGAAAACAATACTATCATCGTCAACCCGATGGAAGACGCGGTATTTAACTTAGCGTTTATGGAGTCTGACGTAGAAAGTACTTTTGCCACTGGCGGCGACGTGTTGGGTGGCAGTAGTAATGGCGGTCAAAATGGTGGTTCAGGTGGGTCTGGTAACAACCAGATCAAAGGTGAGTTCTCTATTTCTGGCGTTGCAATGCCAAACTCAAACCCTTATGACGCCCTAGAGAACATGCTGCAAAAGCTTGTTGGCAGTAACAGCAGCGATATTCTTGCAGGCACCATTGCGGGAGCAAGCACCATGGCTGAAGTAGGCAAGCTATCTCGCCTTGGTAGTGCCGTGCGCAACGACCTTGCAATGTACTCACTCAATCGCACCACAGGTACGCTATTTGTAAGAGCAAAGCCGTCGGTAATGAAGACGGTTAAAACATTAGTGAATAACTATGAGCAAGTTCATAGCGGTCAATTATTGATAGAAGCACAAATCATTGAAGTGAACCTTAGTGATGATTTCCGCTGGGGCGTGGATTGGAGCATTTTACGTGATGATATTGCTAGTGCTTTCTCGGCAGGTACCCGCAGCGTATCAGAAGCGGTTGGCACGTTTGGTAACCTTTCTCAAGGTGCGCGTGGTATTACGTTAACGACCCCACCAATGGGCGGCTCTGGTACTTCAGACTTTTCTTTCCACAAATCAACGGGCAGTACATTAGTTGCTATTGATATGATGCAAAAGTACGGCGATGTTGGCGTGCTATCTAACCCGACAATTCGTGCGAAGCATGGCCAGCCTGCGATCATCAGTGTGGGTACATCATCAACGTATATTTCAGACACGCGTATCACGACGAATGGCACGGGTACAGGACTTTCGACTACTCAGGAAGTTCAAACGCGCCAAGTATTTGATGGTTTAATGGTTGGTGTGGTGCCATTCATTGCAAAAAATGGTGATATCAACCTGTCTATCCACCCTGTACAAAGCAAAGTAAATCCGTTGAGCCTCGGTTTAGTAGAAGCGGGTGCTGATGTGAAAGTGACCCTGCCTGAGGTTGAATTAAAGTCGATGTCGACTCAGCTACAGGTGAAAAATGGTAACACTATCATTATGGGTGGTTTGATTGACCAATCAGACTTCCGTAACGAATCAGAAGTTCCAGTGCTAGGCAGTCTACCAGTACTTGGTAACCTGTTTAAGAAAAAGAGCAACGGCACAGGAGTTCGTGAGCTGGTGCTAGTACTAAAGGTTAACCTGATTTGAGTCTAATTTTTGATTCACTCAAGGCGCTGGAGTCAACGTCATCGTCGACGCCAGCAGCTTTGTCCTCAACGACCAACACTCGCTTGACCAAAGCGCTAGTGCCTGTTTGCGTACTAGGAGCACTAGGCGCGGCGTATATGCTTTGGGATTGGCAGAGTACCAGTTTGGTGCCAGCTGCCACGACAGCAGATACCAAGGTGAGGGAGGACACGCAACTATCAAAGGATTATGGTGCTAAACCTGACCCTTCGATAGTGGTGCAGCCGAGTGATGTGAATGCAGCAACAACAGGTGTCGCGCAAGAGTTGCTGTTGCAAACTGAATCGCCTTCGAGTGCGCATGCGTTGGAGTCTCAAGAAGCGGAAAAAAACATAGAGCAAGTTGCCGCGCTTGCTGAGCCAAAAACGCCACGTCTAGCGGTGAGCACGGTTGACACCGACGTGTCAGATATTGATGCGCAGCAACCTCAAAATGCCAATACTAGAGCACAAACAGAGGTGGTAGAGACACCTATTTTAGTGAAGCCTGAGGTGAAAATTGATTTAAATATCAAGGCTCAAGCAAAACAGTCACTCGCTCAGCGTTTTGGCGATATTCGCCGTGCGATGCAATTACAAGATTGGGAAAAACTAAGCATACTACTGCAAGAGTATGATGCTGATTTATCAGCAACGAGCCCATTTATTACCAAGGCGTGGGCATATATGTATATGCAGCAGGCAAATTATCAGCAGGCAATTAGCTACTGGCAAAAAGCGATTTATTTAGTGCCAACAGATGAACAGTCAAGAATGAACCTTGCCGTTTGCCAGATGCAGCTCAAGTCGTATGACGAGGCTCGAGCCTTACTAGAGCAAGGGTTCAAGGAAATAACCTTGCAAAACCGCGCGCGCGATTTATTGTCGCGTTTGCGTTATCTACAGTCTCTTCAAGTATCATCATGACACGATTGCAGTTTCCCATGCCAGCGATGGATCATCATATAGAGCGCCTCGGGATGACACATCACCCGTTTCCGGCGGTACCCGATGGTAATCATTATTACATGCACGATACCCTGCAAGCATTACTGCATGAAGTCTTGTTTACGCTCAATCAGCGACGTGGTTTTGTGGTGATCACAGGCGAAGTGGGATTGGGTAAGTCGACCTTTAGTCGAGTGTTACTCCAAGAGCTTGCCACTTTGCAAGCGGCAACGGCACTGGTGCTCAATAGTGTGGTGCAAGAGACTGCTTTACTTGAGCAAATCATCGTGGATTTTGGTTTAACGCCATGCTCAAAAGAGATGCCGGAGTTACTACAGCAGCTCAATCACTTTTTACTATCAAATAAAAAGAATGCCGTGACTTCTGTCGTTGTGATTGACGATGCACAAAATCTGTCAGCCGCGAGTCTAGAGTTGATCCGGTTGCTAACCAGCTTCGAAACCAGTTCCGAAAAATTACTGCAAATAGTGCTGTTGGGACAACCAGAGTTACAAGACACGCTGAATACTAAGTCGATGCGACAACTTAAAAGTCGTATTGCGTTATCTCGTCAGTTTTTGCCGTTATCTAAGGCTCAAATGGCGCAATATATTAAATATAAAACCCAAGCGTCAGGGTGTGATGCGCTGCAAGTATCTCGCTTAGCTTTGGCCTTGATATACCGAGCAACTCGCGGGGTGCCGCGATTAGTAAATCTATTAATGGATAGAGTGCTGATTGTGTTGGCGGCTAAGCAAACGTCTGTGGTCAGTCGTGATATTATTCGTCTTGCGATTGTCGATGTTGGTGAAGCGTTCTTTTATTATCGCAGTAGCAAAAAAAAGATAATCCTTGGCTGTATTTATACCACAGTGATAGTTTCAGCAGCCTTTTTGGCGAGCAAGTTTGCTGTGATTGATAAGGTCAAAGGCCACTATGATAATTGGCTGCAAAGTGATGCGCGGCAAGTCACACCAAGCGAGCCCAACGCGTTTTTAATACTTGACTCCACCAATACAACAGTAAGTGAGCCTGAGCGGGTTCCCTTATCGATTAACAAGTCTGAAGTGAAACCAGCGCCACAGTTGAGTGTGGTCACTGATGCTGCGCCAGCAGTCATTGACATTACTCCCACCACAGCGGGTAATGGCACTACAACAACGTCTAAGAATGAGAGAGCTGAGCGTGCGCTACAAGAACTCACTCAGCGTTTACTACCTGAACAGGAAGGATTATCACTGTGGCAGCTTTATGCAAAAGAAGACATTTTAGCAGCGCTGGCTGCGCAAAACAGCACCATTATCATCAATTGGTTGCAACGTAGCGGCAACTTACAGGTGGTGTCATTTCCTCTACATGCCGTTTCTGAGCAAGGGCAAGCAGTGTGCTTTGCCGTTAAACATGAATGTATTTTTACCTGGTCAGGTTTATCTTCGCTACAAGGGGAGTTGAGCAACATGCAAATGGCGCTAGCAAACGCAGGTTTGTACGGTGGAGACATTGACGGCATGTTGGGCGTACAAACACTTGGGGCGATTAAGAAGTTACAGTTTGTATTGGGGCTACCAGCCACAGCCAGTTTAGATCAAGCAACCTTGTTTGCACTTTATCATATTCAATTTTTTAGAATTTAGAGATTTTTCATGACACAAGAAATGAAGACCCTAGCGGAATTATTACTCAGTGCAGGGGCTATTAAACAGGATGAACTCGATTTTGCACTGCAAGAGCAAGTGATCACTGGCGAAAAGTTAAGTGAAGTACTAGAGCGTAATGGCTTTGTAAGTCAGCGTGCGCTGGCTCAACAGCTGGCAACATTACTAAAGCTACCTTATATTGACCTAGCTCACTATATTCCTGAACCTGAAGCATTAAAAAAGTTTAATTTTAACTTATGTAAAGGTAGCCAGTTTATTCCATTAAAATGTGATGAGCGCACCCTAACGATTGCAACGAGTAATGAGAACATAGACGGTCTACGGGCGCTTGTATACAAATATTGCCAGCTACATTTAGACATCCACCTTGCAGAAAAGGGGGTGATCCAAAAGCTGTTACATAACCACTACTTTTACCTGAATAACCCAGTAGAAAAGATTCTTCAAGACGAAATCGACCACCTTATTGCCGATAAAGAGTCTGTGCGCACGCTAGACACGTTGCTAACTAACATTCTACGTTTTGCGGTTAAAAAACGGGCGACGGATATTCATATCCGACCAATGGAAAAAAGCATTAGTGTGGCATTTCGTGTTGACGGGGTAATGCGCTCAGCATTTGCATTACCTAAAGAGCTCAGCCGCTTAACCTCAACGATAAAAATGCGTGCATCAATGGATATTGCTGAGCAGCGTTTACCGCAAGATGGCAGCTTTGAAGTTGTGGTGAATGGCTTGAGTTATGATATCCGTGTATCGACGCTTGGGTGTCCTTACGGAGAAAACTTAGTGGCGCGTATTTTACCAAGAGAGGTGGAACTGCGTAGTTTGTCACAACTGGGCTTTTTACCTGAGCACCTTGGGTTGATTGAAAGTATGTTTAACAAGCCTTCTGGAATTATCTTACTTACCGGTCCAACCGGCTCGGGTAAAACCACTACGCTGCATGCTGGCTTGAGCAGTTTAGATATGCTCAAGAAGAATATTGTCACGGTTGAAGATCCGATAGAGTACCGTTTACCACTGGCTAGACAAACTCAGGTCAATGAAAAAGCCGGGTATGGTTTTGCTGATGCAATTAGGCACTTCCTCCGCCATGATCCAGATGTCATTTTAGTCGGTGAAATCCGTGATAATGAGACCGCGCATACCGCTGTGACCGCGGCTGAAACCGGTCACTTGGTATTATCAACATTACACACCAATGACGTGATGGGAGTAATCCCAAGATTGCGCTCACTCGATATTAGTAACCACATGATTGCTGACTCTCTCGTCGGCGTGGTATCTCAGCGTTTGGTGAGAAAAAATTGCCGCCACTGTAGCGAAGAAGTCCAAAGCACAGCAGAAGAAATGCAGTACTTGGGTCTGGATAAGCCCGCTGTACTGTCTAAAGGTGTCGGATGTGAGGCATGTGGCCATACTGGTTTCTTAGGACGTGTGCCTGTCTATGAAATTATGTCAGTAGACAAATCGCTATGTCACCTCATTGAGTTAAATAAGCCAGTGTCAGAGCTATATGCACATGCAAAAGCGGGTAACTACGTGTCTATGCACAGTGTTGCTACCAGCTTAGTGTTAAATGGTACGACGACGGTTGATGAGCTGCAAAACTTAGTTGCTAAAGAAGTGGAGTACAACTAATGGCGTTATTTAAATATAAAGTCATTGACCGCGATGGCCAAGCAATGAAAGGGGTGGCTGAGCTGCCTTTTGATAACCCAATTTCTGCCCATGAATATTACGAACGAAAGGGCTGTGCCGTTATTGCATTAGAGCCGGTAAACGCAGTATGGCAACCTTTTTATGCGCTATCAAACTGGTCGACAAAGCGCAAAATTAAAAAGTCGGAAATTGCAGACTTTTTACGAAACATCGCGGTTATGCTTAAAGCTGGTATTCCTATTATTAGTGCACTTCAAGATGCTGCTGAATATGCGGAAAACCCAGCGCTTAGAACTATTGCGGATGAATTAAGAATGGCATTAGAGTCTGGCAACAGTTTGTCATCCGCAATGGAAAAGCAAGGCGAAGTATTTCCTGACTCAGTGCTATATCTGTGCCGTATTGGTGAAGAAACTGGCTTACTCGACCAAACATTGCTAAATGCGGCGGAACATATTAACCGCATTGGTCGTATTAATGTGGATGTGAAAAAAGCACTGATCTATCCAGTTGTGGTGTTATTCGCAACTTTACTGGCCTGTGTGTTTTGGATGTATTACACCGTCCCATCTATGACAGAGCTATATCAGCAAATGCAAGTTGAGCTGCCTGCCATTACGCTGATGGTGATGAATATCTCGGATTCACTGCGTCATGACACGCTTTATTACATCGCGGCAATTATCGCGGTGTTTTTTCTGATCTCGGTGGCTTATAAAAAACATCGAGGGTTTAAATATTGGGTTTCAAAGCTCGCACTTAAGATCCCCGTTGTGGGTAAATTGATCCGTTATTCAAATATGGCCTTTGTGTTTGAATACTTTTCGCTGTTGGTGCGCTCAGGAGTGGATATCTATAAATCTCTTGGAGTAATTGCCGCGGCGGTACCCAACGAAGTTTATAAAGAAAATATAAAACTGATTCAACAAGGGGTCGCCAAAGGTAATAGCTTGTCGGATGAATTTAAACGAACTAAGTCGTACCCTAACTTTATCATCAGGATGCTGATGACAGGTGAACGCAGCGGTAAGCTGGAAGATCAAGCGCGGTTTATCTCTGATGAATATACAACCCGTGTTAATGACACCATAGATAAACTAAAGACCTTAGTTGAACCTGTGGCAATTTTTTTAGTGGGAGGATTTATGATATTCATTATCGGCGCGCTATTCCTGCCAATTTATAACCTAATCGGCAATATCGGTAATTTCTGAGTTTAGTACTATGAATTTATTAAAGTTTAAAACTGTGGTTGCAGCGTCATTAGTGGCCCTTTCAGGGGTAGCGCAAGCGGAAGTGGAGCTAGTATTCAAGTCCGGTCTTGGGCAGCAAAGCTTCAAGATTAAAGGCCATACCATGCGTATGGATAACGCAGCACAGTATCAGCTATTTGATGCCTTGAAAAACAAACTATATGTCGTTACACCAACGTCAAAAAGCTACATGGAAATGAGCAATAACATGTTTGGTGACTTGTCTGCTTTGTTGACAAAGCAAGAGGCTGAATTAAAAAAATTACAAAGCCAAGAGGGGTTAGAGAATGTAGCTCATCTTGAAACGGCAAAAAATGCGTTACGCATGGCTGAGCAACAAATCAAACAGCTCAAGAGCAATGGCAGTAATCAATTAAAAAAGCTAAACCAGCGTGCACGGATTAATGGTATCAGTTGTGAGCTTTATGAGTTTAGCGTGGCCATGCTACAGCAACAGGTATGCTTTGCTGACATCGCCGATATTGGCTTATCAGCTCAACATGCCGCTGTGTTTAATCGCTATCAACAGTATGTTGGCAGCCTCTCTGGTTATACCATGCCAACGCTTGAGAATAAGATAAGTATTGATGTTTCACCTTTGGGTAGTCAACCCGGGCAGCAATCATCGTCACAGTTTGTGCGGGTGAAAGAAGTGAACTTTCCAGCTAAGCAATTTAGTATCGATCCAAGCTATAAAAATATGATGGATATTCCTGCTTTGTCACGGAAGTAAGCCGTAAAATTGAAATTTATTCTAAGCGAATTATTATTAAGGGCACCGAGGTTTTTAGCAAGGCAACTGTGTGCCCTACTCAGATCTATTTAAACGTGATACAACGCAAGAGGCGTTAGTCAAGTGGCAAAAAACAGTCGACTTGTTAGCGAAAATACTCTCAGCGCCTGCAGCATTTGTGGTACAAAAAAAACAAGACGGTTTTTCCGTCATGATTTCCAGTGCACAAACGCAAAATCCTTATCCCGCTGGTGGCTTTATTCCCCAAGAAACCAATATATTTTGTAAGCATGTCTTAGCTAACAATCGCAATCTTTACGAGCAACACGCCAGCTGCAATGCCAAATGGTATGATAACCCTGAAGTCGCCGAAGATGGCTTTGAATCTTATTTAGGCGTGCCCATTCACTGGCCGAATGGTAAGTCATTCGGCACTTTATGTGTAATGGACTTTAAGCCAACCGATTACGCTCCATCAATGATTGAATTTGTTGAGCACCTGCGCGATATGCTCGAAGATGACCTCGTCATGATTGAGCGTTACAGCAAAATCAAAGCGATTGCGATGCAAGACCCTTTAACCGAAGTATTAAATCGCCGAGCGACAGAACTGCTTGGTGAACATAAACGTGACATCGCATTTAAGCTTGGCGCGTCGTTATACTGTATTTTTTTAGATTTGGATGGGTTCAAGCCTATCAATGATAGCTATGGTCATGAAGTTGGTGACCAAGTATTGCAATGCTTAGGTAAAGCGCTCAAGGCAATAAGCGGTGAAGATGACATCATTGGGCGTTATGGCGGCGATGAGTTTCTGGCTATTGTACAACGAGGTAGTGAAGAGGCGGTAAACGACTTTATTTATCAAAGCGAAGCTGCATTTTACCAAGCATTAAAGGTACAGCAGTTACCCAAGTGTGGCTTTTCGGCGGGATTTGCCAAGTGCGACAGTAAATTTGAAAGCATGGCGAGCTTGTTCTCACGTGCCGACAAGCAAATGTATCAACAAAAGCCACGCTAGTGCACAGTGACTTGGGTTGAGATGATGGATTTTTACTGTGAAAATTATGGTCATCAAGTTGTTAAAATGGCCAAGATCAGAGAGAATATAGCAATCTTTGTTCGAATTTAGCGTGGCCGAGTTTTGGTTCGGTTACCAATGCCATAAGTAGAATTTCAATGTCAAATATGAGTATTTTGCAGGAAGTGTCGCGCAGACGCACTTTCGCGATCATTTCACACCCTGATGCGGGTAAAACCACCATTACCGAAAAAGTACTTTTATTCGGAAAGGCGTTACAAAAAGCAGGTACAGTTAAAGGCCGAGGTTCAAACCAACACGCCAAGTCTGACTGGATGGAAATGGAAAAAGAACGTGGTATCTCGGTAACCACTTCCGTGATGCAGTTTCCGTATAATGATGCCTTAGTCAACCTATTGGATACTCCTGGGCACGAAGACTTCTCGGAAGATACATATCGTACGTTAACTGCGGTTGACTCATGTTTGATGGTGATCGATGCGGCAAAAGGTGTAGAGGATCGTACTCGTAAATTAATGGAAGTTACGCGTTTACGTGACACGCCAATTGTTACCTTTATGAACAAGTTGGACCGTGATATTCGTGACCCGATGGAGCTACTTGATGAAGTAGAAACCGAGCTGAACATCATGTGTGCGCCAGTTACTTGGCCAATTGGCTGTGGTAAAGAGTTTAAAGGTGTATATCACATTCACCGTGATGAAACGATTTTATATCAAACCGGTCAAGGACATACAATTCAAGACAAGCGTATCATCAAGGGGCTTGATAACAGCGAACTTGATGCGGCTGTAGGTGAAAGCCTCGCAGAGCAGCTGCGAGAAGAGCTTGAGCTGGTCATGGGGGCTTCACACGAGTTTGACCAAGAGCTGTTTTTAACGGGCGAACTCACTCCAGTGTTTTTTGGTACGGCACTGGGGAACTTTGGTGTTGACCACATGCTTGATGGCTTAACCGAGTGGGCACCTACGCCACTGCCGCGTCAAACAGATGAACGTGAAGTAAAAGCGGACGAAGAAAAGTTCTCTGGTTTCGTGTTTAAGATCCAAGCAAATATGGATCCAAAACACCGTGACCGTATTGCCTTTATGCGAATTGTGTCGGGTAAATATACTCAAGGCATGAAAATGAATCATGTGCGTATTGGCAAACAAATCAGTATTGCAGATGCGGTAACCTTTATGGCAGGTGACCGTGAGCGTGCCCAAGAAGCCTTCGCGGGTGATATTATCGGTCTACATAACCATGGCACAATTCAAATCGGTGATACCTTTACCCAAGGGGAAACGCTTAAATTTAGTGGTATTCCAAACTTTGCACCGGAGTTATTCCGCCGTATTCGCCTAAAAGATCCATTGAAGCAAAAACAGCTACTCAAAGGTTTAGTGCAGCTTTCTGAAGAGGGTGCTGTACAGGTGTTTAGACCGCTTATCAACAACGACTTGATTGTTGGCGCGGTTGGTGTGCTGCAGTTTGACGTGGTTGTAGCGCGTTTGAAGTCTGAGTATAACGTTGATGCGATTTACGAGAGCGTAACAGTACAAACAGCACGCTGGGTAAGCTGTGATGATGAGAAGAAAATGGCTGAGTTCCGTCGTAAGTGTGAACAAAACTTAGCATTAGATGGTGGTGACAACCTCACGTACATCGCTCCAAGTCGCGTGAATTTGAATTTATCTATGGAGCGTTACCCTGACGTGAAGTTCCATGAAACTCGTGAACACTAATCGCTGCGCATTAAAGGAAAACAAATGAACATTAAAAGTATTTTGATTGAAAAGGCCAATGCAGCGATGCAAGCGGCTGGTATCCCTGAAGGTACAAACCCTGCGGTAACACAAAGCACGCGTCCACAGTTTGGTGATTACCAAATTAACGGTGCAATGGGAGCTGCAAAAGCATTAAAAACCAACCCGCGAGAACTGGCGCAAAAAATAATCGATAACTTAGACGTTACAGATCTTGCGGATAAAACAGAAATAGCAGGCCCAGGTTTTATTAATATTCACCTCAAACCTGAGTTTTTAGCTACAAGCCTTGAAGCGGCAAATACGGGTGCCAAGCTAGGGGTTGCAGAGCATGCGACACCTGACAAAGTCGTTGTGGACTTTTCTTCGCCAAACCTAGCTAAAGAGATGCACGTCGGTCACCTGCGCTCAACTATTATTGGTGATGCCGTTGTACGCGCCCTTGAGTTCCGTGGTGATACCGTTATTCGCCAAAACCACATGGGCGACTGGGGTACCCAGTTCGGTATGCTAATCGCGCACTTAGAAGATTTGTTAAACCAAGGCGTTGATCTAGAAAATGTCGCACTTGCCGATTTAGAAAGCTTCTATCGTGATGCTAAAAAGCGTTTTGATGACGAAGCAGGTTTTGCCGATAAAGCCCGTGATTATGTAGTCAAACTACAAAGTGGTGATGCACATTGTAAAAAGCTATGGCAAATGTTTATCGACACGTCTGTTAAGCACTCAGAAGAAGTATACGGCAAGTTAAATGTTACGCTAACGCGTGATGACATCATGGCGGAAAGTGCCTACAACGACCGTCTTGCAGGTGTTATTACGCTACTAAAAGAGAAAGGCATTGCAGTAGAAGATCAGGGCGCTCAAGTTGTATTCCTTGATGAACTAGCAAATAAAGACGGTGAACCTTCTGTATTTATCGTGCAAAAATCAGGTGGTGGCTTCTTATATTCAACCACTGATCTTGCCGCCTGTGATTACCGCTCAAATGAGCTAGATGTTGACCGCATCCTAATTTTTGTTGATGCGCGTCAAGGGTTACACTTTAACCAAGTTGAGATCACTGCACGTAAAGCTGGGCTACTTAAAGATAAAACCAGCTATGAGCCAAGCTTGTTCGGTACTATGATGGGTAACGATGGTAAACCATTTAAAACCCGTACAGGTGGCACCGTTAAGCTATCGGATTTACTCGATGAAGCGGTAAGCCGAGCAACTGAAAAGCTTGCTGACAGAGCCTCTGATTTATCAGATGAAGCACGCCAAGAAATCGCTCGTAAGGTAGGGATCGGTGCGGTGAAATATGCTGACTTATCAAAGCATAGAACCAGCGACTATATCTTTAACTGGGATACAATGCTGAGCTTTGAAGGGGCAACAGCGCCATACTTACAGTATGCTTATACTCGCGTTCGCAGTATCTTCCGCAAAGCAAATGTCGATAGCACAAGTCTAACTGGTCGCATCCAAATTCAAGAGCCACAGGAAAAGGCACTTGCGCTTAAACTACTGCAACTGGAAGAAGTGCTTGATCTGATGATCAGCGAAGCGACTCCACACGTACTATGTAGCTACTTATATGAGCTTGCCAGCTTGTATATGACATTCTATGAAGCGTGCCCAATTTTGAAAGAGGACGTGGCAGCAGAAGTACGCGAAAGCCGTCTGTTGCTTTGCAATCTAGTAGCTAATTCACTGAAAACAGGTCTAGACCTGCTAGGTATTGAAGTGATGGAGCAAATGTAAGTTCGTTTTAACTTGCATTAAGGTATACTAGAAGCCGCTTTATAGCGGCTTTTTTATACCAATTAGCTTCTTCATGATAAGCAAAAAGTAGGTGAAATCGGTATTATTAAGGAAATTGTGATGAAACTTGAAGATATTCGTAGAGAGTACACCAAAGATGGTTTGCGTCGTGAGATGCTAAAGGACACGCCAGTCGCGCAATTTGAACTGTGGCTTGAGCAGGCAATTGAAGCTAAATTTGCAGATCCCACGGCGATGGTAGTTGCAACTGTAGATGAAGATGGGCAGCCATCTCAGCGCATAGTATTGCTCAAACATGTTGATGAAAATGGCTTTGTCTTCTTTACTAATACCGGCTCAAGAAAGGCGCAAGAGCTAAAACAAAACAACAAGATCTGTTTGCATTTCCCATGGCATGAGATTGAGCGTCAGGTAATTGTTTATGGGGAAGCACAACCATTGCCAACTAGCCGTGTTGCCAAGTATTTTTTGTCACGGCCTAAAGAAAGCCAGCTTGCTGCATGGGCGTCTCAACAATCACGCCCGGTATCATCGCGTCAAGCATTAATGCAAACTTTTAGTAGCATGAAAGACAAGTTTGCTAAAGGCGAAATACCACTTCCTGATTTTTGGGGCGGTTATTGTGTTGTGCCCACCAAAATTGAGTTTTGGCAAGGGGGAGAACACCGCCTTCATGACCGTTTTATGTATGTGAAACAAGCTGATGGCAGCTGGGAAATTGAGCGACTCAACCCATAAACTTGCTTTTGTAGATAGCCACTGCCACCTTGATTTTAGTGAGTTGGCAGCGGGCTTAGCCACGCATATAAAAGCCGCCCAAAGCGCGGGGGTTGAACGTTTTATAGTACCAGGTGTTACGCTTACTCAGTCGCAACGACTGCTTGAATTTAAAACTAAACACCTAGAATGCGCGATTGCAGCGGGTCTGCATCCTTATTTTATCGACAAACACCACGAAGGTGATATGGCAAAACTTGCCCAGCACGCCAAGCTTAACCGTGCACAGCTGTGTGCCATTGGAGAGTGTGGCATAGACGCTACTTGTGAAGCGCTAGCGCAGCAAGTTTCGCTCTTTGAAGCGCATGTTAGGCTGAGTAATTTGCTTGAGTTGCCACTTATTGTCCACCACCGTAAGAGTCATCATCTGATAGCCGCAGTGTTTAAGCGCATTAAGCCAAAATTTGGTGGGGTGATCCATGCTTTCTCAGGCTCAAAACAACAAGCTGAATATTATATCAGTCAGGGTTTTAAGCTTGGAGTTGGAGGGACTATCACGTATCCAAGGGGTGAAAAAACAGCACAGATCATCTCACAATTGCCACTTGAAAGCTTAGTACTAGAAACCGATGCTCCATCCATGCCGCTGAATGGGTATCAAGGAAAGGTTAATACGCCCAAACGCATAGTTGAAGTATTTGAAAAGCTCTGTGAATACCGCCCTGAAACACCAAACTTGTTGGGTGCCATGCTTTATCAAAATACCAAACAATTATTTGGTATAAGTTGACAATGCTGGCATAAACCAAGGTTGAGGCTGTAATACCAATTTGCTTAATTA
>NZ_RCSQ01000114.1:0-9852 GCF_004103255.1 Pseudoalteromonas sp. PS5 | reverse complement strand
AAAGCACAACTTAGTTTTTCCTTGTCTAGCCAGCAAGTTTTAGGGAAAACAAGGCGAATTTACGTACCAATAGTTGGCTATTGGAAGTGAATTCAACGCAGTTAGCGCTAAAACTAGCTGCTAGAAAGGCATTAATTATCCGCAGCTCAGGTTAATTTATTTCGCGTTAGCCTACTAGCTTACGCGCATTGCGGAACATGCGCATCCAAGGACTATCTTCTTGCCACTCATCAGGGTGCCAAGAGTTTGCCACTGCTCTGAATACACGCTCAGGGTGCGGCATCATCACAGTTGCACGGCCGTCTGTTGAGGTCATACCGGTAATACCAGCAGGAGAGCCATTCGGGTTAGCGGGGTACTGAGTAGTTGGATTGCCGTAGTTATCAACAAACTTCACAGCAACTGAACCTGAATCCAATGCCGTTTGTACCGCTGCTTCACTTGCAAACTCAGCATGGCCTTCACCATGTGATACCGCGATTGGCATACGAGAACCAGCCATACCATCAAAGAAGATTGATGAACTTTGCTGCACTTCAACTAAGCTGAAACGCGCTTCAAAACGCTCTGATTTATTAGTAACAAAGCGTGGCCAGTTTTCCGTGCCAGGGATCAGCTCTTTCAATGTAGAAAGCATCTGACAACCATTACACACACCTAAACTGAAGGTATCTTGGCGTTGGAAGAAACCTTGGAATTGCTCACGTGCAGAGTCATGGAATAGGATTGATTTAGCCCAGCCTTCACCAGCACCTAAAACGTCACCGTATGAGAAGCCACCACATGCCACTAGGCCTTTGAACTGCTCTAGTGTTAAGCGACCTTCAAGGATATCACTCATATGTACGTCGATTGCCGCAAAGCCAGCACGGTTAAATGCTGCAGCCATTTCAAGATGCGAGTTCACCCCCTGCTCACGTAAGATAGCAACTTGCGGCTTCACCCCTTTTGCAATGTAAGGCGCTGCGATGTCTTCATTTAGATCAAAGCTTAATTTAACGTTAAGGCCCGGATCTTTGTTATCGAACTTAGCGTCAAACTCTTGCTTCGCGCAATCTGGGTTATCACGTAGTGCTTGCATCTGGTAAGTGGTTTCAGCCCAAATAGTACGAAGCTCAGTGCGAGTATTTTCAAGTACCGTTTGACCATCACGAGTAAAGATAATTTTATCTTCACTATTTAGCGTACCGATGCGATGTGCAATATCAGCAATACCGTGCTCGGTAAATACTGCTTCAACCGCTGCAATGTCATCATTGCGAACTTGTAATACCGCACCTAGCTCTTCATTGAATAGTACTTCTATGTCAGTACCTTGCAGCGTATCTAATTCAATGCTCACACCTGTGTGGCCAGCAAATGCCATTTCCGCGGCAGTGGTGAATAGACCACCGTCAGAGCGGTCGTGGTAAGCGATAAGCTTGCCAGATTCAACCAACGCTTGTACTGCATTGTAGAAGCCTTTTAATAGCTCTGGGCTGTCAACATCAGGGGTCTTGTCGCCAAGTTGCTTGTACACTTGCGCTAAGCTTGACGCACCAAGGCGGTTTTGACCAGCACCTAAGTCAAGTAGGAATAGACTGGTTTCACCCTTATCAGTACGAAGCTCAGGCGTGACTGTTTTGCGAATATCTTCAACACGACCAAATGCAGTGATGATAAGTGACAACGGCGCAGTCACTGACTTTTCTTCGCCATCTTCATCCCACTTTGTCTTCATCGACATTGAGTCTTTACCAACTGGGATTGTAAGACCTAGCGCAGGACATAGTTCTTCACCAACCGCTTTAACTGCTTCGTAAAGACCTGCATCTTCGCCTGGGTGACCCGCAGCCGCCATCCAGTTTGCAGAAAGTTTAATGTTGTTGAGGCTACCGATATTAGCACCAGCGATATTGGTTAGCGCTTCTGCTACTGCTAGACGAGCCGATGCTCCATAGTTAAGTAGTGCCGCGGGGGTGCGCTCACCCATGGACATCGCTTCACCGTGGTAAGTATCGTAAGTTGCCGCCGTTACCGCACAGTTAGCCACTGGTACCTGCCAAGGGCCAACCATTTGGTCACGTGCAACCAAACCCGTTACGGTTCTGTCACCAATCGTGATAAGGAAGGTTTTCTCAGCAATCGTTGGTAGGCGAAGTAAACGCTTAGCTGCATCGTCAAGTTCAATACCTGCGGTATCTAATGCTTTACCTTCTACATGCTTTGACTCAACATCACGGTGCATTTTAGGCGGCTTACCAAGCAATACGTCTAGTGGTAAATCAACAGGATTATTATCAAAGTGGCTATCGGCGACGGTTAGGTGACGCTCTTCTGTCGCTTCACCAATCACCGCATATTGTGCGCGCTCACGCTTACAAATTGCTTCAAAGCGAGCAAAGTCTTCCGCTGCAACTGCCAATACATAACGCTCTTGTGACTCGTTACACCAGATTTCGTGTGGTGCCATGCCTGGCTCATCATTCGGGATATTACGCAGCTGGAATTTACCACCACGGCCGCCGTCGTCGACAAGTTCAGGGAATGCGTTTGATAAACCACCCGCGCCCACATCGTGAATAAACGCAATTGGGTTATCATCACCAAGTTGCCAACATTTGTCGATCACTTCCTGACAACGACGTTCCATCTCAGGGTTTTCACGCTGAACAGAAGCAAAGTCTAAATCTTCGTTTGATTGGCCAGATGCCATTGATGAAGCAGCCCCGCCGCCAAGGCCGATGTTCATTGCAGGACCACCAAGTGCGATTAGCTTAGCACCTACAGGGATTGAGCCTTTTTGCACGTGATCTTCACGGATGTTACCTAAACCACCTGCGATCATGATTGGCTTGTGGTAACCACGTACTTCAGCGCCGTTATGGCTTTCTACTTTTTCTTCGTAGGTACGGAAGTAACCCAAGAGGTTTGGACGACCAAATTCGTTGTTAAATGCTGCACCGCCAAGAGGGCCATCAAGCATGATGTCTAAAGCATTAACAATGCGTCCTGGTTTACCAAAGTTAGTTTCCCAAGGTTGCTCAAAACCTGGAATACGAAGGTTAGAAACGGTGAAACCAACTAAACCTGCTTTTGGCTTAGAACCTCGACCGGTTGCACCTTCATCGCGGATCTCACCACCGGAACCTGTTGATGCGCCAGAAAATGGCGCAATCGCCGTTGGGTGGTTGTGCGTTTCCACTTTCATCAGAATGTGGATATCTTCCTCGTGGAACGCGTACTCCCCGTCAGTATTTGGGAAGAAACGGCCAGCTTTAGAGCCGGTCATAACCGCAGCGTTATCTTTATACGCCGACAATACATTGTCGCTATTGGTTTCGTAGGTGTTTTTAATCATTTTAAACAGCGACTTAGGCTGCTCTACACCATCGATAGTCCAATCGGCATTGAAAATTTTGTGACGACAGTGCTCAGAGTTCGCTTGAGCGAACATGAAAAGCTCAATGTCGTTAGGGTTACGACCAAGCTTTTCAAAGCTTTCGACTAAGTAATCAATTTCGTCATCAGCAAGTGCAAAGCCCTGCTCAACATTCGCAACCGCTAATGCTTCACGGCCGCCGCCAAGAATATCCACTGAAGACATTGGGCGAGGCGTTTCGGTACGGAATAATTTAGCTGCATCATCAAGTTCTGTATGAACCGATTCTGTCATGCGGTCATGAAGTAGCTGCGCAACTTCTTCAAACTGAGTTTGTGTTAGTTCACCCTCAACATAATAAGCAATACCACGTTCAACACGGTGTACTTGTGTAAGACCACAGTTGTTTGCAATATCTGTCGCTTTAGAAGCCCAAGGAGAGATAGTGCCGACTCTTGGTGTGACCAAGATCAGTTTGCCCTCAGGCTTATGCTCCGTAATAGTCGGTCCGTACTTTAACAGGCTGTTTAGCTTGGTTAATTCAGTCTCTGAAAGCTCAGCCGTTAAATCAGCAAAGTGCATGAACTCGGCATAAACATTGGTAACTGGTAATTGAGCTGCAGCGCAGGTTTTAAGGATCTTTTGGACTTTGAAATCTGAAAGTGCAGGTGCACCACGTAGGATTAACATAGGTATTTTCATCCGGGGTTAAGGATTGAACGATATCTTGGGCGCTCATTATAGTGGAAATAGCGCTTGGAATTAACACTAATTTGTCAAAACTAGAAAATATCATGCAAATCTATCATTACCTTAAGTTAATTCGGCTTTTGCAATTATGATTTTGCTGCGGTAAGTTGATAATTCGAGCGCACAAGAGATCTGGGCCATGTTAAAATACATCTTTATGTGCTTTGTTGTCCTCTTTTTAGTTGGGTGCGACAAAGCCCCACTTAATCAATTACAGCAGATAAAACAAAATAAAGTATTGCGTGTTGGTACGCTCGCGGGCCCGGGAAACTACTATCAAGGTACCGCTGGAGAGCAAGGCTTTGAGTATGAACTGACGAGTGAGTTTGCTAATGAGCTTGGCGTTGCATTACACATTGTCCCCTATTTTAGTTTAGATGAACTATTCGCAAGATTAGACGCTGGAGATCTCGATATCGTCGCTTCAGCGATTAGCTTTCACCCATCAAGAACAGCGCAATATCGCTTTGGCCCAACCTACAGAACGATCAGCCAGAAGCTTGTCTACAAACAAGGCAGAGACTGGCCAAGAGACTTTGATGATATTAACGCACCTATCACAGTACTGGCACATAGCAACCATGTCATTGCATTAGAGGAAGCCAAAATTCAATATCCTCATTTAACATGGGATGTTGTGTCTGATAAGGGAGAAGAAGAGTTACTACAAGCCATCATTGATGGAGAGATTGACTATACCATTACAGATTCTCACTCATTAGCTTTATTTCGTCGTTATCACCCAACAGTGAGTATTGCTTTTTCTGTTACCCAAGATGAGCACGTAGCATGGATGATGCGCAGTGAAAAAGATGACTCTCTTTATGCCTTACTGCCCGCATTTTTTGCTCGTGCAAAAAAAAATAACTTATTAGCAACTTTAGAAGAAAAGTACTTTGGTCACGTTGAAGAATTTAATTATGTTAACACTCTAGCATTTGTAGAGGCTGTTCACAGCACCCTCCCCACATATCTAAAGTGGTTCAAAGAATATTCTACACAACACAATATAGATTGGCGCCTGCTTGCGGCAGTAAGTTATCAGGAGTCGATGTGGGATCCAAAAGCAAAATCGCCCACAGGAGTCAGAGGGATCATGATGTTAACTCAACCTACAGCTAAACAAGTTGGAGTAACGAATCGCCTCAACGCCAAGCAAAATATAGAAGGTGGAGCAAAATATTTGCGTATTCTATTTAATCGTATGCCCGACGAAATACAGCAACCAGATAGCACTTGGCTCGCATTAGCCTCATACAATGTTGGCTGGGGACATGTCCGTGATGCGCGCGCTATCACAAAAGAGCAAGGGGGGGATCCAAATAACTGGGCTGACGTTAAAAAACGACTACCACTGCTTACTAAAAAGCGCTACTATCGAAATACAAAATATGGATATGCTCGTGGTGATGTTGCGGTTACGTATGTAGATAATATTCGCCGCTATTATGACGCGTTAGTATGGCTAGAGGAGAATGGCGCGCTCCTTCCTGATGACAACATAACTTCTTCGCAAGCAATCCCTGAAACAAACCAAAACAACCTCATGATGTCGCTAAAAAATAGTGACTAATAATTACTGTTGTGGCTTGATAAATGCACTAAGCGGTCATAAATCTGTCACAGGCATCACGTATTAATACTAATTACTGTTGGGGAATAGCCCCATTTAATCTCTCACATTCGGAGGTTCTATGTTGAGAAGACGTCGGAATCATCAGTTTAAACGCAATACCAAGTACACGTCACCAAATCGCCGTCGTGTAATGATGAAAAATGCACACAGAAAAATGCTGCTTCGCCATCGTATTTTTGCTCTTATTCAAATGGAAGAGCAAAGAGAAACAAGTACAGCATCGACGGTAGTACAACCCTAAGTACTACCTTGTTTCAACTTCTTTGCAGCCTTAATCTCTTTTCGTCTGCGCTTAAAAAAAGCAGACAGCTTGTTTCCACACACCTCTGCTAGCACGCCAGATGTCACCTCTATTTGGTGATTCAGTTTCTCATGCTGTAATAAGTTCATAATTGAACCCGCAGCGCCGGTTTTCGCATCTGGGGCACCAAACACAACTCGCTTTAAACGGCTATGAACAAGCAAACCTGCACACATAGGACAAGGTTCAAGTGTCACGTATAACGTACAATCAATAAGTCGGTAGTTTTCGATGACTTTACCTGCTTCTCGAATAGCCACCATTTCAGCATGTGCAGAAGCATCATGGCAGGTGATGGAACGATTCCAGCCAGCAGCTATCATTTCCCCCTCTTTCACCACTACCGCCCCCACAGGGATTTCATTTTCCGCTTCAGCTTTGTCTGCATATTTAAGCGCTAACTGCATCCAATATTCATCGTCTTTTACTTCTGACATGATTTGCCTAACCGTCTATTCACTTAAAATCAGAGTATACCACCTTCAGCGTTGGCACGGTTAAGCTGCTATTCTTAAATAAACTTAGTCATAGATAAAGCTGCTTTTATAAGCAAACTCAAGATGTTACCAACATTTTTTTAATATTTTACGGAGTTTATTAGTAATTTTCGCAATTTTGCCGTGGCTCATAGGGTAGGATTTACGCTATAATTCGCCGCTTTTTTTATTTCGTAAGCTCAAAAACACACGGGTAGAATATGAAATTTCCGGGACGCCGTAGGCATAAACACTATTTTCCGGTGGAAGATAAAGATCCGCTTATTAACCAGTTACACGCTGATGATCGGCTAAAAAGGAGCTATATCTGCGGTATAGACCAAATCGTCGTTGATATTGAGGCCAAAGTGGATCAAGCATTTCTTGATGAGTTCCACTTACAGCGCGGTATGTCACAAGTGATAGACAATGATGTCACCAACGCCCTATACGATAGGCTAAAACGTGATGACATGATCGACTATGAATTTGCTGGCGGTACCATTGGTAATACCATGCACAACTATTCAGTTTTAGCGGACGACCGTTCTGTTTTGCTTGGGGTTATGAGTGAAAACATTAAAATTGGTAGCTACGCCTATAAATTTTTATGTAACACCTCAAGCCGAGTAGACTTGGACTACCTACAACCAGTAGATGGGCCTATAGGTCGCTGTTTTACACTGATCGATGACAGTGGCGAGCGTACTTTTGCTATCAGCGCAGGACTGATGAATCATCTACGTCCAGAATCTATCTGCCAAACGCTTATCCAAGAATCATCAGCGTTAGTGATCAGCGCTTATTTGATGCGCACCAGTGGCGATGAAACAATGACTCAAGCCACCATGCAAGCGGTTGAGTATGCAAACAAAGCAGGAGTTCCTGTAGTACTCACTTTAGGAACTAAATTTTTAATTGAACAAGATCCTGTTTGGTGGGCTGATTTTGTAGCGAAACATGTCGACATTTTGGCAATGAACGAAGAAGAAGGCGAAGCGATTACAGGACATAGCGATCCGCTCCTTGCTGCTGATAAAGCACTAGATTGGGTTGATCTTGTCATTTGTACAGCAGGCCCTAAAGGATTGTTTATGGCAGGTTACGTCGATGATAGCTGTAAACGAGAAACTGAGTACCCACTTCTGCCAGGCGCAATTCCAGAGTTTAATCGTTACGAATTTTCTCGTGCAATGAAAAAGTCACTATGCCAACAGCCTATTAAGGCATACAGCCATACGGCACCATACATGGGTGGGCCGGACATTATCAAGAACACTAATGGTGCTGGCGATTGTGCACTTGCCGCAGTATTGCATGATATTTGCGCTAATGAATATCATAAATTAAATGTACCAAACTCAGCAAAGCATGAACAAAGCGCGATTACCTACTCATCCCTTGCACAGATCAGTAAATACGCTAACAGAGCAAGTTATGAGGTTTTGGTTCAGCATTCACCAAGGCTCTCCAGAGGACTTCCCGAGCGAGAAGATTCACTAGAACAATCGTACTGGGAACAGTAACTCTCAAAATAAAAATGGCGACTCAGGTCGCTATTTTTATTTTGGCTTAGATTGGTAGCTAGCAAAATATGATTATTTGAAGCTTTATTTTTTACTTTAGCGACTTAAAAAATTGCAGTGCCAAGTTCATTGGATAAATATTCAAGTGCAGCAATCCCAGCTAATGAGTTACCAACTTTATCTAAACCAGGCGACCATACTGAGATAGTAAAGCGATTAGGCACTATTGCTATTATTGCTCCTCCTACACCTGATTTACCCGGCATGCCAACTCGATAGCCAAAGTCACCCGCAGCATCATAAAGGCCGCTTGTGAATAGTAGAGAATTCATTTGCTTAGTTTGTTTTTTAGAAAGTATGTGTTGTCCTGATATGCTGCATTCCCCTTGGTTGGAAAGGTATGAAAATGACCTTGCTAGCTCTGTCGTATTCATTTCAATCGCACAGAAGTTAAAATACGACCACAGCACATCTTCTACTTCATTATTAAAGTTGCCAAACGATTTCATTAAATAAGCCATAGCCGCATTGCGATAGCGATGATCGTACTCGGACTGAGCAACAACCTTATTAATGCATAATTTATTGTTACCTGACATTGCTCTATAGCTCTCCAACATCGTGTGGATCGGTGCGGATAACCGAGAGTAGAGTGCGTCACAAGTAACAATAGCACCTGCATTTATAAACGGATTTCTGGGGATCCCATTTTCAAACTCAAGCTGAGTTAAAGAATTAAATGCAGTGCCTGAAGGCTCTTTTCCAACTCGCTGCCAAAGTTCATCACCATAACGTTGTAATGCCAAAGTCAGAGTCATCACTTTAGAAACTGACTGTATTGTAAATCTCGCAGTGACATCACCTGCACTATATGTTTCACCATCAATAGTGTGTAAAGCAACAGAAAACTGCTCAAGCGGCTGCTGAGCCAATGCGGGTATATAGTTTGCTACTTTACCTTGACGTAGTAACGGCTTAACACGCTGGACAGCCTGCTCTAAAATATCTTGATAATTTGACATAGATTCTAAGATTTACACATACGACGATTAGTGGGATTGTATCAAAAAAGGCCCCGAGGGGCCTTGTGGATAATCTGAATTTTACTTAAGTTCCATTTCTTGAATGATCTCATGCGCGATAGGAGGGGTGGTGCTCACTGGCTTTTGGTGTTTATTTGCTTTGAGCTGACCCTTACGATGTTTTAAAGCTGAATCCAACTTTTTAGAGGCTTTAGCTATTGCTGGATACATTACTTCATCTTCGCCTTTTACCGATATTCGGCTTCCTGCGTAGTTTGTACTTATCTCCGTATAAAATTGTTTGTGTTCTTTACTGACGATGATGTCAAGGGATAACAACGATGGAAAGTGGTTAGCAATCTTGGCAAACTTTTCATGAACGTGGTTTTTAACAGCATCGGTTACATCTACGTGATGGCCAGACAAATTAATCTTCATATGCAATCCTTCTTTTGCGTTTACCCTTAACAATAGTATTGGCACGATTGTGTTATTTCTCAAGAGCCTTAACAGAAATTTATTACAAAAATTGGAAGGAAACTGATTCTTATCAAAAGAAGTTATAATAAAATATTTTATTAGCTCAGACTCTGGCATGGCTTGCCTAGTGCCCTAATAGGCTTGAGCCGTGACTAAAAAGTAGGATTACTCATTATTCTTCAGCTTGGCTTAATACCAATTATCTTAATTAAACGAACTACTTTAAAGCGAGAAAAGCTTGTCGATAACTCCACTACCGCGTCCTGCTATCGCTAAGGTACCTACATCCATATAGGCAAG
>NZ_RCSQ01000113.1:0-6464 GCF_004103255.1 Pseudoalteromonas sp. PS5 | reverse complement strand
AGTTCACACCAACGATATTGGCTAGCATTCACAGCGGTTTCCCCAAAAGTATGCTGCAGCACAGTGCAGCTATAGCTATCTGTTTGATGATAACTATAGCAGCTAGAAAGAAACCGAGTGTTGCGGGAGACTAGTCTTCTGGTAAATACTTTTGGATTTTAAACATCGTGAAAAGCAAAGCGACAAAGGTTAACCCAATAAGTCCGAAAACTTTAAAGTTTACCCAAAAGTCGAGCGAAAAATTATAAGCCACGTAAATATTTAGTGCAGCAATAAAGAAAAATAACACCGACCAAAATAGGTTTAGTTGATCGCAGTCCTTTTCTGGTAGGGTAATTTGGTTTTGGTTTTGGTTTTGGTTTTGGTTTTGTTCTTTTTCTGCAACAGAACTCAATACGCCTTCAAGCGCCGTTTTTACTAAGTTTTTGTTAAACAGGTACTTAGAAACTATCAACGCGCTCCCCAAAATAGCGTACACAATGGTGGCCTTCCACTTTATAAATTGTTCGTCGTGGAATAAAATCGTCATCCCGCCCAAAATGATGGCTATCGCTAGGAAAATCCAGTGACGTTTAGCAACTTCACCTTTGGTAAAATATTGATGCGTAACCTGAATAAGAGAGGCTACGATTAACACCCCAGTTGCCCAAAAAATGTCAACAAATTTATAGACAGTGAAAAAGAGAATAAGCGGTAGATATTCAATTAAAAATGACATTCGCGATCCTAACTAAATTGATTGCTTAGGTTTTACCAAGTTACGACTAGAACATCAATATTGACTTTCATCGACGAAACTCATAGCCTGCACCGCTTATTGAATAGTTCAGAGGTATTTGCATGAATAAAAGCGACTTAGTTACAAAAATGGCGAAGTTAAGTGGATTAACAAAGAAAGATTCACAAGCAGCGTTGAGCGTCATTTTGCAAGTGACTAAAAAGCGTTTGTCAGAAGGGGATCAGATGCAAATAAATGGCCTTGGTACCTTCTCATTGAGCTATCATCCAGCTAAGCAAGGGCGAAACCCACAAACAGGGGAAACAATTACCATCGAAGGTCAGAATAAAATCCTTTTCAAGCCGGCAAAAATATTAAAAAGCCAAATCCAGTAGCATATTTTTCATTACGGTGGTGGAGTGGGTACTTTTGTCAAAAATGCAATAGTTTAAGCTCCCTTTCGTACTATCATATTGTCAATTAATCAGTTTATTTTTCCCTTCCTATCACCCAGTATGGCTTTGTTGTGCTTTCTTCATGAGCGTAGCGAGCAACGTAATGTAGTGTAATACCATGTAATTAACTTTTAAACACTTTGTTAGCTAGTATTTATTTGTTCTAAATTTTAAATGGGAATGAGGATGAATACTATTATCGAACTAGCTAATGCACACCAGCAGTGTCGTCGCCAAGCTATTAATTTAATTGTGAGTGAAAATAGGCTCTCTGATCCAGTATCTGAGCTGTTATCAAATGATCTGGCATCAAGGTATGCCGCTCCTTTCTACGCAGGTACGGATATCTCGCAGGAGATAACCCGTCTTACTATTGAGAAAACTAAGTCGGTTTTTTCTGCCAAATTCGCAAATATTTCCCCAACTTCAGGTAGTAATAGTTTAATGGCGGTTATTTTTGCATTGACGGAGCCTGGTGATAAGGTGGCTCGGGTTCCCCCTTTTTTTCCAGGTGGCGGATATCCTTTCCAATATGAAGTTTTTCACCGTCACTCTTTGCCGCTTGTATTTGATGATGCGCAGTGGCAGTTGGATAGAGCTGCATGTATTGAGCTATTACTCAAAGAGCAACCTAAGCTAGTTGTGCTTGGGGCATCGATCTTCATGGTGCCAATGCCTGTGCGAGAAATAAGTGAAATTGTTCATAGTTATGGTGGTGTTGTTGCTTACGATGGCTCACATAGTTTAGGACTTATTGCTGGTGGGCAATATCAAAATCCGCTAGACGAAGGTGCAGACATCTTATTTGGCTCAACACATAAAACTTTTCCAGGTCCTCAGGGGGGGATCATAGTCACTAACTCTGAGTCGTTACATTTTAAGATTGAATTAGTATCAAACTTCACTCCTTTAAATGGGCCGACAATGGTTTGTAATCCACACTTGGCTCGTATTGCTGCTTTGGGACTTACTCTAGATGAAGTACCGTGGCAACAATATGCTAAACAAGTCGTGGAAAATGCCAGATGCTTTGCCCGTGTATTCTCTAGTAATGGCATTGTACTTAGGGGAGAGCGCAACTCAGACTTCTCGCACTCAACGTATTGTCATCAGGTACTTCCTCTTTTGGATAAAGATCAGGGATTGCAGTATAGAGATAAACTGAAGGCTCATGGGATCTTTTGTGATGGATTTATGCGGGTCGGTACTGCAGAAATCACTCGACTTGGCTTTACAGAGCAAGACAGTACAGAAGTGGCGCAGCTTATGTGTGACATAGTCCAAAGCGACCAGCCAGTCATTCCAGAAGCTAAACAAAAGGTGAATGCTTTAGTAGAAAGCCACCGTGAGATTGTGATGTAAGGGAGGCAAAGGCATGCATTTTGCTGAACGTTTATACCCACAATCTAGACTTAGCGCTCTTCTTAGCGGCAGCTCCCCAAATAAGCCGGAACTAGACTTAAGTATTGGTGAGCCTAATGTAGCGCTTGACGAAAAAGTATTGTCTACAATCCCTGCGGGATATAGTGATTTAGCGTTGTATCCCAGAGCATCGCTGCAATATGAGTTGCAAACTACTATTTCCCGTTGGCTGCAATCTAGATATGGCAGTAGTCGTGACTTTAGTATTTCGCCTGAGCAAATTGCTATTTTGGCTGGCAGTAGGGAAGGGATCTTCATGCTACCAATCGCGCTTTTTAACCGGCAGCTGCAACAAGGAGAGCAGGTAACAATTGCGATGCCAGACCCAGGCTATCCGATTTACTTAGCCAGCGCTGAAAATATAGGGGCAAGAGTAAAAAGCATTACGCACAAGCAACTTCATCAACTGACAGCAGACGCATCGGACACTTTCACTGACTGGTCGCAAATAGACTTGATGTTTGTCTGCTCTCCAAACAATCCAACGGGTGAGGTGCTTTCACTTAAACAGTGGATAAGGTTGATTGAGCTTGCAAAGGAACACCAATTTATCCTTGTTGCTGATGAGTGCTACAGCGAGATTTATATTGAACCTTATGCCCCGACAGGAATACTTGAAGCTTGTGTTGCGATGGGAAATATCCACTTTGACAATTGCCTCGCTGTCCACAGCTTGTCAAAGCGCTCCGGATTACCGGGGTTAAGATCGGGTTTTATGGCAGGAGATCAAACGTTAATAAAGAAACTTCAGGCATATAGAAATTATCATGGTGTTTCTTTGTCCTCTATTCAACTAAGCGCTTCACAGGCTGCATGGTCTGATGAGGAGCACGTATGCAAAAATCGCCAAACTTATTCTAAAAAATTCACGGCGTTAACACAGTACCTTGAAGCACTACCCAGTTATCAAGTACCGCAAGGCGGATTTTATCTGTGGCTTGATACTGGCTGTCCTTCAGAGCAGATCTGTGGGCACTTATACCAGCATTTTGGTATCAAAGCCTTACCGGGGCATTACCTTGCCATCAGTGCTGATGCAGTAAATGATTACCAAAATTACATCCGTATTGCCCTTGTGTGCTCACAGGAAGATATTGAATTTGTTGGTAATGCAATAAAAGAAAGCATTCTGTCTTGTAGTCGTTCAAATGCTACTGGCGACCATGTCGCTTAACTATTGAAAAGGAAAATACAATGAGCAATTTAAACTCAATCGGTAAACCGACAACGTTCGACACTATCATTATAGGTTCAGGCTTTGGAGGTAGTGTTGCTGCACTGAGGCTTTGTCAGAAATATCCCAAAGGCACGCCTGATAATAAACCGGTTTTATTGCTTGAACGCGGTAAAGACTGGTGGGGAAATTTAACTCGCGATGACCAACCTAAGACGGCGCAAACGCCAACTCCACCATTTTGTAATTATCGCCAGCCTGACGGCCGTTCAGCATGGATGGCAACGGAAGAGCCATTTGGTACACCAGTTGGCGATCCAAGTCTAAATGATAAGCCACTCAACTTTAACGATGGTGTGTTTGCCAAGCGCCCAGTTGCAAAATATCCGGGGTTAGTGGAAACGATTGAGGCGCAAAACATGACAGTATGGGTGGGTGCTGGGCTTGGTGGAACATCTCAAGTGTATAACACTATTTTTCAGAAGCCATCTTGTGAAGCGTTCAACCTAGCGTTCAGAGATCCGGATTGCCCAGAGAACAACTTACTAGACTACGACCAGATAGCAAACTACTACGATACTGTAGAGAAAATAATGTCACCAACAACTATGGTGAGTGAGTGTAATGGCACGAATACTACATTGCCGTTTTTAAATATTGACAGCTGTGACATTCCAAATCAGATAGATCAAACCACTATGGTTGATTTGGCGGAGCATCGTAATCAAGACCAGATCTCTATCGCAGCTGCTCCTGATTACCTCTCTACACGTGTGTTCCTGAGTCAAGCAAATAATTTGCAGTCAAAAGAGACTGTGCTATGCGACTACGGTATTTCATCGATAGACCCTAAGTTTAGTACGCTAGCGCTGGACTGGTCTGTAGTAGCAAACGAAATTTCTTGCAAAGTACTACCATCGGCGACCATTGGTGAAATGTGGTACGGCATGAATAGCTATTCAGAAGTAGAGCAGGGCAAAGAAAAAATCTTGTACGGTATAAAAAATAGCTTAGATAGAAACTACTTAGCTCAAGCCAAAGCCACAAATATGTTAGATATTGAATGCTTAAGCGAAGTGACAAGTATCAACCAACTGGTTGATCCAGTCACTGACGAGGTTTCTTATCGCATTATTGTTAACAAAATTGATGAAAATAAAGTTGATGCACCGCAGCAGATAATATACGAAGCTAAAAATGTGATTTTATCAGCAGGCTCTATGCACAGCGCAAGGTTGTTACTAGAGTCAGCAAATTCACCAAGCTGTACAGATAATAGCAAACCGGGTCTTCCATCATTGAGCCCCTATGTTGGTAAATTATGGGGACAAAATGGCGACTTATTTGCAACACAGCTTTGCAATGAGCCAGTACGACCTGCAAATGGCGGCCCAGGCTCTGCTGAGTGTGACTTCCAATTTAGCGACGACCCCAAAACATATCTACAAGAGAATAACGCGTCTCCATTTACCAAAATGGTGGTTTACCCCGTTTGGTATGAAGAGAGTGTTTCGATTCAAAATACATTAATGATGGGGGTATGCCAAAATACGGCTCCGGGTCAATTTGTAAAACAAGCTGATGGTAGCTACCAACTCTCTTATCCGCAAACCATTGAAGCAAATGGCAAGTTTGAAGGTGGAATGGGAGATTCAATCAATACGGCTATTAATACCCTAAACGCTTGGAAAGCAGCAAATACAGCTGGCGTTGATCCAACAAAACTAGCAAAGTTCAAAGGGTATCAAGGACCGCTGCACTGTAGCACTAACACTAAACGTACATTAACAGGTAATTCAGCTGCCGAGAATGAACATTTTGATGTGGCTTATGGTATGACACCACACCCGCTAGGTGGCTGTGTACTTGGTAAAGCATGTGATAGTTACGGAAGAGTTAAAAACGCGAATGGTGATGTGGTTAAAGGACTATATGTCATTGATGGTTCACTGATCCCCGGCAGTACAGGCGCTTGTACACCTGCTTGGACTATAGCGGCGGTTGCTGAATATTGTATGGCAGAAATATCTTCAGAGCTAACGACTAGCCGAGGTTGCAGCAAATAAAGGAGAAAGACATGGCTTTATCTTACGAAAGTGATACTAAACTTCCAATTAAGCACAGCTACGACGGTGATTATTCCAATGCGCTTGCAGAGCTTCGCAGTGGTATTAATCAAATAGATGAGCAATTAATTAATTTGATTGCTGATAGGTTTATAAAGATTTCTGAGGTCGGTGATTTGAAGGCAATTTTTCACCTGCCCGTAGAGGATCTTCAACGCGAACATTTGGTTCTGGAGCGGGCTTTAACACATGCCAAGAAAAACGGTTTGTCTGAGTTTTTAACGCGAGATTTGATGAATGTGTTGATGAAGCATTCAAAAGCCGCTCAAGCAAAGAGGATCAAAGGACTGTGAGCGTGTCGATAGAGTGTTAACGGATCTCATGTAAGTAAAGGGAGTGATGCAAATAGCAGGCTCCCTTTTTTATTTTGATGCGATTAGCCTCAACTGAGCGTTTATACCAATTTGACTTAATACTTGCGCAATTTGAAGGAGTAAATCTGACGCTAACCGCGTTAAAAATTTCTTATTTAGAACAACTAAATAGCAAAATTTTTGCCTGGTTATCGACAAGATTTTCTCGCCTCAAAATAGACCACTTAATTAAGAAAATTGGTATTACTTCTGGGT
>NZ_RCSQ01000112.1:0-6608 GCF_004103255.1 Pseudoalteromonas sp. PS5 | reverse complement strand
AGAACAACTAAATAGCAAAATCGTTACTTGGTAATCGACAAGATTTTCTCGCCTCAAAATAGACCGCTTAAGTAAGAAAATTGATATTAAAATTGGTATCGCACTGTCATTTTAATATTACGACCAAGCTCCGCAGGATCATTGGCTTCACTTGCAGGTGCACGCAAATAGCGCTTATCAGTGAGGTTGTCTACCCCTAAGCGAGCGGAGAAATTTGATAAGCCTCCTGTTCCTTGATACTTGGCATTGAGATTGTAAACAGTATAGGTTTTTGTACCAAACCCTCGCTCTAACATCGCATCATCAAGGCGTTGCTGTGCTCGGTAGTGTAATAGTTGCAGACCTACGTTAATGTTTTCATTAAATTGATAATTGCTGTTCCAAGTGAGCTTGTCAGCTGGCGCTTCTGAGTAGGGTTGCGACTGATAATCTATTGTGCCGAGATAAAAGTTAGGTACCCCTTCTACATCCATATTCATAGACGCGTACCCTAGGTACATATCAAGTGCAGCAAAGGAGTAGTGTGCCTCAATCTCAACACCATGACTAAATAACTTACCGATATTTTTGGCACTATAATCACGGTGTGTTGCGACGGGAATACCGTTGCTGGGCTCTGGACCTGGCGACCCAAGTTGTTTGGTACCATTGGCATCTATGTAATACATAAATGGAACATTATCGATGTAGTTATCTACTTCGGTATCAAAATACATAACCTTGATACTTAGGTTTTCAGCATAGTGTAAATTTTGCCAATTTAGTCCAAAGCCTATCTCGTAGTTTTGTGATTCTTCCGCTTGTAAATCTGGTTGCGGTTCACTGAAACATATCTTTCCACCAATGTGGCAACGCCATTCATCTTTTTTGTACAGCTCTTGCAGTGAGGGGGCTCGAAAGGCCTGCGCTGTTTTTGCATACAAATTAAGGTGCTCAGCAGCTTTAATTGTGACACCAAGTTCACCTGAAAGTGCGGAGTCGTCATTATCTTGATAGCCGGTAAAATGATCACTAGAGCGGCTGTAATGATCGAATCTTACACCCCCTGTAAGTAGCAATTTTTCTTGCCACCATTGGCTTTGATCGATTATAGAAATTGACCAATTGGATGCGTCGCTATCACCGTAGTAGGTTGAAAGGTTTGTAGGGTTATCATCCCATTGTTGCTGGTCAAAGCTCTCCGCTTCATATTGGGCCTCAATTGCGAGCTTGTGTTTTACCTTGCCGGTAAAGGTTGATAAGTTCGCCACGCGCAAGCCATGGCGTTTACTCTCGCCCGTTTTAGCACTGTCGTAATTGATTTTATTGCTACCACGCTCGATAAATCCTTTGGTGATTTCGTCATAGGTCTTACGAGAGAAAAACGCTTGGACATCTAGGTCGATTAAGTCATTGTCGGCCTGATAGGTATAGTTAACCATTCCTTCAAGATAATCATTTTTGTAGTCTTCAGCGAGGGTGGGGTAGGCAATTGCCAAGTCCATACGCTGCGCATAGGGTTGATCGATTGACTCGGTTTTACTGTAGTCGACTTTACTTGTGAGGCTGTGGTGATCGTTAATGTACCAAGTATTTTTTAGCGCAACGTTTTGTCGTTTGGATTCGTTTTTGATTTTACTGATACGTTGAATATCATCTTCTTTATCAGTATGTTCGTCAGCGACAACATCAATGTCACTATACTTTACTTGTCCGAAAGACAATACGGTATCGCTGTGATCATTTAAGTGGAATATACTGACATTGACATCATTTGCGTCAGCAACAGATAAGTGTGTTACAGACACACTAGCTCCAAGCCCTTGATTATCTTGCAGGTAATCAGCTGCACTTTTAGTGACTAAGCGTATGCTGCCGCCAATGGCACCTGAGCCAACAGTTAGCGAGTCAGCACCTCTTAACACTTGTATTTGTTTAAGCTGATCAGGATTAATGCCAAGGGAGTTAATTTGTGCAATATTTTGGCTACCATCAGAATCAATCTTACGTTTTACATTATCGACGGAGATATGAACCCGCTCACCGTACAATCCTCTAATTGCAGGTTGTCCTGATAGCGGCGTCACACTGCCCGAAAACTCGACATTGGGTAGCGTTTTAAGTATTTGATTTAGATCTGCGGCTTGCTGCCTTGCGATTTGTTCTTTGGTTAGTGCCGAGACTGATGCGGCAACATCATGATTTTGGGTGGTTAACTTATGACCAAGCACCTCAATTTTTTCGATAGTATCTGATGAGGTGTCAGGCGCTGCTGCATCAGCGGTGGCACCATAAAGCGCTGCAAAAATGCAGAAGGAGAGAGTAGAGTATTTCATTTATTAATCCTTAATAAAAACAATTACCATTTGCAGTTGCGGCGTGGATGTTAGATGTTATAAGATCTAATTGCAATAATTAATTACTTATAGTTATATGATTTGTAAGGTAAACAGAATTTATTTTTAAGGAGAAAATATGAATAAAATACGTACACTATGTGCGCTATCAGTACTGGTACTTAGTCTGGCAAGCGAAGCTAAAAACATTGAGTTTGGTGGTGGCGCTGATTTGAATAAGCTTGTTGCGGCTACAGAGGTACTTGAAAACGTGAATGAGTTTAAAGAACGTGAGATCACAGTATCAGGCAAGGTAACTAAAGTCTGTAAGAAGCGTGGTTGTTGGATGACACTGCAAGTCGATAACGGTGAAAGTTTGAATGTTAAAGTCCGAGATGGTGATATGGTATTTCCGATGTCTGCAATCGGTAAGCGTGCTTTTGCGACCGGTAAAGTTGAACATTTTAAGCTGGATATTGCAAAAACTAAGCGCTATCTTGCGCATAAAGCGCATGAAAACGGCGAACAGTTCGATGAAACTAAAGTCATAGAGGGAATGGAGCTTATCAGGCTAAAACCGGATGCAGTAACAATTATTCAAGAGAGTGAGTAGGCTAACATCACTTCACCAAAACAGCGTACTCGAAGTCGGTGCGCTTAGACGTGGGGCTGATGACAACCTGATAGGTTTGTGCCCCTAACATAACGTAATTTACTTTGCCTACTTTGAGTGGCTTTGGCGTACTGTCTAAGTCCATCAACCACACACCAGTTTCTGTATCTGGGGCTAAGTTTATTAACGTTCTACCGACATTATTAGGTATGTACAAAGCCGCATTACCGCTTTTGCCCCAAATTGCTTTTAGCTTGCTACTCTCAGATACCAAGGTGTAGTTGGCAGGACCTGAGGGGCGCATATCGGTTTGGTTGACGATTTCACACTGTTCACATTGTATCGAGGTTGCCGATAGATGGGTTTGCAGTTGGCCATTAAAAATAATACCTTCAGCCGCAATTTTCCATATTGGCTGCGTTTCGCTCAGTTGATTGCATCCAAAGAGCAGCAGTGCAGACAAGGCGAGGCTGTAATGTTTATTTATAATGGACACCGGATCACCAAATTACAATAAGTTAAACCGGTACAAATAGTAGCTAATCTTTTCTGTTAATATAAGTGTGCAACGTTAACGAATGTAAAGAGCCTCTATTTTAGTGGAGGGATCAAGCTAGCTGCTACAACCACTACCACAGCTGGAACCACTACTACAACTGGATGCTGAACTATCAGCGCCATCAGCGTTACCATCACCACTTTTTAGTGTCGTACAGCCGATGTTTCCGGCATAAATGGCGAGCGTATCGTCATGTTTCGGTTCAGTTTGATCTGATTGAAATTCAGCTGTTGTATAGTAATACCCGTCGGGTATGTGTAGCTGTGCATCTAATGCAAATAGGATGGGCAGTTGATGTGGTTTTCGTGGCGAAATGCTGGCAATACTGCAACAGGCTCGCCAAGTTTTACGAATACTGAGCTGTGCTTTATTACTGCCTTGCATTGCTTCTGAAGGGCAATGATGTAGAAATCTGCCAAAAGCTTGTTGGCAGAACTCATGGTACGTTTTGGTATGCAAAATAAACTCATGCCAGAGTGTATCTACTACTTTTGAAGGCATGGCGAGAGATTGGTCTTTGAGCAATAAATTAGCAAGAAAAAATTGCTTCAAGCCGGATTCTACTTGCGCCAGATCTGTATCTGATAGTGTGGGGTGATACTTACGTAATTTAGGTCTAAGGAAGGTTAGATTGTAATTTTGAATGTACGTTCGACGACGTGTGTCAGTTTTTACCTTTTTATAATGTAATAAGGCAATTAAAACAGCCACTCCAATTAAAGCGTAGATAAAACCTAGCATGTACTTTCCCTATATTTTTGAGAGTTAGCATGACGAAACTCACTAAGGGTGTCAATAATGAAAGCATTTGGTTGAGGGATAAAACTTGAGAGGCTGAGTTTATAGCAGTAGAGATTGGATGCTGTAATACCAATTAGCGTTAATACTTGCTCAATTTGACGGAGTAAATCTGACGCTAACTGCGTTAAAACTTCTTATTTAGAACAACTAAATAACCTGAGCACCTTTTGTAAATCCAAATTGCTAGGCACGCATGAATTACTCATGCTCAGGTTATTTATCGTTGAGACTAAATAACGCGTTTGACATATTCGCCTGGTGCATCATAAATACCAGGCTGTTCATCGCTTTGCGCAGCCCTTGCTGGTACAAGTTCTGGTGCTAATTGGTGTAACCACTGTGCCCAGTGAGGCCACCAAGAGCCACTTTGGTGCTGTGCTGATTCAAACCACTGAGTTGGGTCGTCGTTATCTTGCCCGTCAAACCAAAAACCGTACTTATTTGCATCTGGCGGATTGATCACTCCTGCAATATGACCCGATTCGCCAAGCACAAAGGTCACTGAACTACTGAGCCTTTTAGCCCCTTCGTATGTCCCTTGCCAAAGCGCAATATGATCGTCACGCGTAGAGAGAAAGTAGACCGGTTGCTTTACTTTGCCAAGGTCAATTTTAGTGCCTCGGATACTCACTGCTTTGTCTTCGATAAGACCGTTATTGAGATATAGCTCACGTAAGATAAAGTTGTGGCATGCTGCGGTTAGGTTTGTACTATCACTATTCCAATAGAGCAGGTCCAAATCCGCAGGTGTTTTGCCTTTCAGATAGTTGTTGACGAAGTAATTCCAGTACAGGCTGTTTTCTCGCAGCATACTAAAAGAAGTGCCAAGCAAGTGGCCTGACATTACACCATGCTGGTTGTTGTACTGCTCAAGTGCACTAATGGTTGGCTCATTGATAAAAGCGCCTATCTCTCCAGGTTGCGAGAAATCTAATATAGTCGTCAGCAGGGTGGCACTTTTCACTCTTTGCTTCATGCGCTTTGCTGCAATATAAGCCATGCAAGTCGTCAGTAAAGTACCGCCAATACAGTAACCCATAGCATGGACTTGGGTTTCGCCGGTTTGTTTTTCTGTTTGCTCTAAAGCGCATAACACGCCGTCAACAACGTAGTCATCAAAAGCAATGTTAGCCATACTTGGATCTGGGTTTTTCCAAGAGATCATCAAAACCGAATAACCCTGTTTGAGTGCCCACTTGACCAGGGAATTGTCAGTTCGTAAGTCAAGTATATAGTACTTATTAACAAAAGGAGGCACGATCAATAGCGGTGTTTTGTGTACTTCTTCAGTACAAGGGTGATATTGGATCAGCTCAAATAAATGGTTTTGAAATACCACTCTACCTGGGGTACAAGCGAGATCCTCGCCAAGGGTATAAGCATTCTCATTGGTCATGCTTATACGCAGCATTTCTGAACTTTTGGCCAAATCTTTTTTCAGTAGTGCTAGACCGTCAAACAAGTTTTGGCCGTTACTCTCAAGCGTTAGCCTAAGCAATTCAGGGTTGGTTGATACAAAATTGCTTGGTGACATCGAATTTACTGACTGTCTGGCAAAAAACGCCAATCGCTCTTTGAGTTTAGGATCAAGGCCCGGAGTATTTTCAATGGTATTTTGCAGTGATTGCCCAAACCAAAGGTAGCTCTGTTTTAGGTAGTTAAACCACGGGTTTTCCTGCCAATCTGCGTCAACAAAACGTTTATCTCCACGCTCTGGACTAACAACCTGCGCTTTTTCTCCTGTTGTGTGTGGCATAAAACTATTTTGGAAAATAGCAAATTGAGTTTGCCACCATTCACTTTGTTGTTTTAAGAAAGAATCAGGCTGTTGGTTGATGGCACTGAGCCAGCTCTGAAAATCAGCTTGGTTTTGTTCATTCAATGCCTGTTGCAATGGATGCGCTTTACCTAGGTTGGTGGCGGCCAGTTGCCACAATTCTTGATTATATTGCCACCATGCGGTCAACCCTTGCTCAATATTTGCTTGAGTGCCCATACCGGAAAATCCTTTATTTTTTGAACGGGTAAGGCGATCGAGATCGCCCAGTGTTAGAGGTTATTGCGCTTTTGCTGTTTTTAGTGTTTCTTTGCTTAGAGACTCTAGGCTGTCTTTAAACTCTTGACCTAATTGCGAAAGCTTTTGACCGTCTTGGATCATTTGCTGGCTGAGTACGTTTAGGGCAGTTAACTGACTTGCATTAAAGTCCATCATCGACTTTGCATCTTTGATTTCAGTAGCTTGCTTTAATTGCTCAATTGAGGTTTTAGTGAGCTGCTCTGCACTATGAAGCTGGATTTTAGAGAGCGCTTCGATATTTTT
>NZ_RCSQ01000111.1:0-28667 GCF_004103255.1 Pseudoalteromonas sp. PS5 | reverse complement strand
AAAAAACACGTTGTTCGAGCAAAAATAAAGCGAAACGCTTATTTTTGATACTTCAGCATGCTATATCGCCCATTTTTTATTCTACTTTTATTTCTATTTGGGTGTTCTAGCCGTTATAAATTCACACAGTTCGCTAGGATATTGAAAATACACCATCTAAAAACTCACTTGAGCTCTAGCATTAAGAATGAGCGTACAAAAGATAAGCAAACAGACTTATATTCAATCAATCAATTGAAATATATGGCTTTTTCACTGTACATAAATGAAAAATTGGTGATCATGCACGGAAATTTGACCACAAAACAGGTATAAACATGCAAAAACTATCTATAGCTTTATTTACTTTGTTATCTAGCACTACCGTACTTGCCGACGACACTAGTCCTTTTTCTTTTTCAGCAACAGCTGGAGTAAGCTTAGGTGGTGATACTATAGGCACCTTAGTGTACGAAGATAATAGTGATGACACTGTTAAAGCTGGCGATGGCATATTCATTGGTGGTGGCATTCATTATCAAGCGAATAAAGATTTTGATATTAAGCTAAACGCACTTTATCACTTCGATGCAGCTGAAGCGAAAAACGGTGATTTAACTTTTAGCCGGTGGGCGTTTGAAGCCATCCCATATTACAACCTAAATGACAATGTGAAGCTAGGTGCAGGGATCGGTTTTGATACCTCTGTTGAATTGGACAGTGATTTTACTCTTGATGCTAAATTCAATAACACCACGAAGCTCATTTTTTCCGGTTTATATGCTTTTAACTATTCGCAAATTAGTCTCGAGTTGAGATACGAAGTCGCGGAATATGAAGTAAGCTCTGTAGGTAACCTCTCAATTCCAAGTAATATCGCAAATACTCATCAACTCGACGGCAATCGATTTGCAGCACTAGTTCATTGGAACTTTTAATGCTCAATTTACTTGATCAAGCGATATATTTTAGGACAAGAGGATCTTATCAATAATTTAGCACGCCCTATTATCGCTAAGATATCTATGTACATATAGGCGAGGTAGGCACCTTGCTTTTTGGCTGCTTTACATAACCTGAGCTTGCGAAAATAAGCTTCTTAAAAAGAAAAAAGCCGAGCGATGCTCGGCTTTTTTATGTCTTTAATAAGACTAATTACTCTGCAGACTGTGCGTCTTCTTGAACTTCTTCAGTCGCTGGGCGATCTAGTAGTTCAATGTAAGCCATTGGCGCGTTGTCACCAGTACGGAAGCCACACTTAAGAATACGAGTGTAACCACCTGGACGATCCGCGAAACGAGGACCAATCTCAGTGAACAATTTACCAACTACTTCTTTATCACGCGTGCGAGCAAACGCTAAACGACGGTTTGCTACGCTGTCAGTCTTAGCCAGTGTGATTAAAGGTTCAATTACACGGCGCAGCTCTTTTGCTTTAGGCAAAGTAGTTTTGATGATTTCGTGCTTCACCAAAGAACCAGCCATGTTGCTAAACATCGCTTTGCGATGGCTGCTGTTACGGTTTAATTGACGACCACTCTTACGATGGCGCATGACCCTATCCTTCTAACTAAACTAATATAGTAACTTAGATTACTCAGCCAGACTTGCAGGTGGCCAGTTTTCTAGGCGCATACCTAGAGATAGACCACGTGAAGCTAGCACGTCTTTAATTTCAGTTAGAGACTTCTTACCAAGATTTGGTGTTTTCAGAAGCTCAACTTCAGTACGCTGTACTAAGTCACCGATATATTGAATTTGCTCGGCTTTCAGACAGTTTGCAGAACGTACAGTTAGCTCTAAGTCATCAACAGGACGAAGTAGAATCGGATCAAACTCCGGCTTCTCTTCTTTTTCTTCTGGCTCAGAAACATCACGTAAATCTACGAATGCATCTAATTGCTCAGCAAGGATAGTTGACGCACGGCGGATCGCTTCTTCAGGATCTAAAGTGCCGTTCGTTTCCATATCGATGATTAGTTTATCTAAGTCTGTACGCTGCTCAACACGAGCTGACTCAACCGAGTACGCAATACGCTCAACCGGGCTGAATGATGCATCTAGCAACAAACGGCCGATTGGGCGCTCATCGTCATCAGAGGATAAACGACTAGACGCCGGTACATAACCGCGACCACGCTCAACACGGATGCGCATGCTGATTTCGCTATTGTCAGCAGTTAAGTGACAAATAACATGCTCAGGGTTGGCGATAGTCACATCTCCGTCGTGCTGGATATCAGCCGCAGTCACAGGGCCTACACCAGACTTAGTCAGGGTAAGGAAAACTTCATCTTTACCTTCTAGAGATACCGCTAGACCTTTAAGGTTTAACAGAATTTCAATGATGTCTTCTTGTACGCCTTCTTTCGCGCTGTACTCGTGCAATACGCCGTCAATTTCAACTTCTGTCACAGCACAACCAGGCATAGATGAAAGAAGTATACGACGTAGAGCGTTACCTAGTGTGTGGCCGAAACCACGCTCTAGAGGCTCTAAAACTACTTTAGAACGCGTTGAGCTTACAGCGTCGATATCGACTAATCTTGGTTTTAGGAATTCGGTTACAGAACCCTGCATTTTATCCTCTCTTAACTCTTAACTTTACTTCGAGTAAAGTTCGACGATTAGTTGTTCGTTAATGTCCGCAGACAGATCAGAACGCTCTGGTAGGCGCTTGAAAGTACCTTCCATTTTCTTACCGTCAACTTCAATCCAAGTTGGCTTTTCACGTTGCTCAGCCAACTCTAGAGCAGCGATGATACGCGCTTGCTTTTTAGACTTCTCACGAATTACTACTACATCTTCAGGAGTAACTACGAAAGAAGGGATATTAACAACACGACCATTAACCATAATCGCTTTGTGGCTTACTAGCTGACGTGCTTCAGCACGTGTGCTTGCAAAACCCATGCGATATACAACATTGTCTAGACGTTGCTCTAGAAGCTGTAACAAGTTTTCACCTGTGTTACCTTTAAGGCGAGCAGCTTCTTTGTAGTAGTTACGGAATTGCTTTTCTAGTACACCGTAGATACGACGAACTTTTTGCTTTTCACGTAGCTGTAAACCGTAATCAGATAGACGACCTTTACGTGCGCCGTGCTGACCAGGTGCTGTTTCTAGTTTACACTTAGAGTCAATTGCTCTTACGCCGCTTTTAAGGAACAGGTCAGTACCTTCACGACGACTTAGCTTGAGCTTAGGGCCCAAATATCTTGCCATGTTCTTTCTCCTAACCTATTGTTATACGCGACGTTTCTTCGGTGGACGACAACCATTGTGTGGAATTGGCGTCACGTCAGTGATGTTAGTGATACGGAAACCAGCAGCATTCAATGCACGAACAGCAGACTCACGGCCTGGACCTGGACCTTTAATGAATACTTCTAGGTTCTTAAGACCGTACTCTTGTGCAGCAACACCTGCACGCTCCGCAGCAACCTGTGCAGCGAATGGAGTAGACTTACGAGAACCACGGAAACCTGAACCACCCGCAGTCGCCCAAGAAAGAGCATTACCTTGACGGTCAGTGATGGTCACAATAGTGTTGTTGAAAGACGCATGAACGTGAGCCATGCCGTCAACAACTTGCTTTTTGACCTTTTTACGACGAATTGGTGCTTTTGCCATAACTTACCCCACCTTATTTCTTGATAGGCTTGCGAGGACCCTTACGAGTACGCGCGTTAGTCTTAGTACGCTGACCACGTAGTGGTAGCGAACGACGGTGACGTAAGCCACGGAAACAACCAAGATCCATAAGACGCTTGATGTTTAGTGTAACTTCACGACGAAGATCACCTTCAACAGTGTACTTGCCAACTTCTTCACGAAGGATGTCAAGAGTTTCGTCATTTAACTCGCCGATTTTAGTAGTTTCAGCGATACCTGTCGCAGCTAAGATCGCCTTAGCGCGAGTTTTACCTACACCATAGATGCTTGTTAAACCGATAACAGCATGCTTATGATCAGGAACGTTAATGCCTGCGATACGGGCCACTAACATATCTCCTATAAATAAACTTGATTATCATCTTGCTGGAAAGCCCGTATAGGATACCCAACCGACATTCAAGTTTTACCAAAGAAACAGGCTAAGTAGAGCTACTCAGCCTGCACGACTTAATTTGCTTAGCCTTGCCTTTGCTTGTGCTTTGGCTCACTGCAGATCACACGTACAACACCTGCACGCTTGATTACTTTGCAGTTACGGCAAATTTTCTTAACGGAAGCACGTACTTTCATTACTCAACTCCGTAAACTGACCTTAACGGCCGTAGCCTTTAAGGTTCGCTTTTTTCAGCACAGAATCATATTGATGAGACATCATATGAGTCTGTACTTGTGCCATAAAGTCCATGATGACAACAACGATAATCAAAATTGATGTACCGCCGAAGTAGAATGGCGTTTGCCATGCCATAGTCATAAACTCGGGCACCAGACAGATAAAGGTTATATACAAAGCACCTGCCAATGTCAGGCGTGTCATCACTTTATCAATGTATTTAGACGTCTGCTCACCTGGACGAATGCCTGGAATAAAAGCGCCAGATTTTTTCAGGTTATCTGCTGTCTCACGCGGGTTAAATACCAACGCAGTGTAGAAGAAGCAGAAGAAGATAATAGCCGCAGCTAATACCATCGCATACAGTGGTTGACCTGGAGTCAATACTGCTGAGATAGCTTGTAGCACATCAGCGACCGGACCTTCACCTTGGCCGAACCAGCTTGCTATTGTACCAGGGAACAAAATGATACTGCTAGCAAAGATTGGTGGAATAACACCCGCCATGTTAACTTTTAGTGGTAAATGCGTGCTTTGAGCAGCGAATACCTGACGACCTTGTTGGCGCTTCGCGTAGTTTACAACGATACGACGTTGTCCACGCTCAAAGAACACAACTAGGTAAGTTACAGCGAATACGATTACCGCAATCAATAACAATGCTAAAATATGCAGATCACCTTGGCGCGCCATTTCTGCTGTCGAACCAATTGCAGACGGCAGGTTAGCTACAATACCAACAAATATTAGAACAGAGATACCGTTACCGATACCACGTTCAGTGATTTGTTCGCCCAACCACATTAGGAACATTGTTCCTGTGACTAAGCTCACTACAGCTGTGAAGTAAAAGCCGAAGCCTGGATTCACAACTAAGCCTTCCATCATATTAGGTAGACCAGTAGCGATACCTATCGATTGGAATGTAGCAAGCACAAGCGTACCATAACGCGTATACTGGCTGATTTTCTTACGCCCTTGCTCACCTTCTTTCTTAAGCTCTATCATCGCAGGATGTATATGCGTTAATAGCTGCATAATAATCGAAGCCGAGATGTACGGCATAATACCTAGCGCCAATACCGATGCACGCTCAAGCGCACCACCGCTGAACATGTTGAACATTTCAACAATGGTGCCCTTTTGTTGCTCGAAGAATTCGGCAAGTACAGCGGCGTCAATCCCAGGGATCGGCACAAAAGAGCCCAGACGGTAAATAATGATAGCACCTAAAACGAATAGTAATCGGCGCTTCAGTTCCGCAAGCCCACTTTGTGCACTTTGCATATCTTGACCTGGTTTAGCCATAGCGTACTTCCTTAGTCTTCTACCTTGCCTCCGGCAGCTTCGATAGCTTCGCGTGCACCTTTAGACACTTTAATGCCTTTAACGGTAACAGCGCGTGAAACTTCGCCAGATTTTACAACTTTTACGAACTGGATGTTCTTTTTAACGATACCAGCTGCCTGTAGCGCGTTTAGATCTACCACATCGCCTTCAACTTTAGCGATTTCGAATAGATTCACTTCTTTAGACACAAGAGACTTGCGTGAAGTGAAACCAAACTTTGGTAGACGACGTTGCATAGGCATTTGACCGCCTTCAAAACCAACGCGTACTTTACCGCCAGAGCGTGACTTTTGACCTTTGTGACCACGACCACCAGTCTTACCAAGACCAGAACCGATACCACGGCCGACACGCTTACCAGCAGTTTTTGAACCTGCAGCAGGTGAAAGTGTATTCAAGTTCATCGAATTACCCCTCAACCTTAACCATGTAAGAAACTTGGTTGATCATACCGCGAACTGCTGGCGTATCTTCTAGCTCAACAGTGTGGTTGATACGACGTAAACCAAGGCCACGTAATGTAGCTTTATGCTTCGGTAAACGACCGATTGAGCTACGTACTTGAGTTACTTTTACTGTGTTTGCCATGGTGTCTTACCCCAAGATTTCGTCAACGCTAAGACCACGCTTCGCAGCAATACCTTCTGGAGAATTCATATTCTCAAGAGCTGCAATAGTTGCGCGAACGATGTTGATCGGGTTAGTTGAACCGTATGCTTTAGATAGTACGTTCTGTACGCCAGTTACTTCTAGTACTGCACGCATCGCACCACCTGCGATAATACCTGTACCTTCAGATGCAGGCTGCATGTAAACTTTAGAACCCGCGTGGCGACCCTTGATTGGGTGCTGTAGCGTGTTACCGTTTAGTTCAACAGTGATCATGTTGCGACGTGCTTTTTCCATTGCTTTTTGAATAGCAGCAGGAACTTCACGTGCTTTACCATAACCAAAACCTACTTTACCAGCGCCATCACCAACAACAGTTAGTGCAGTGAAGCTAAAGATACGACCACCTTTAACCACTTTAGACACACGGTTTACCGCGATTAGCTTTTCAGCCAACTCTGGCTGTGCTTGCTTTGCTTCTACGTTAGCCATTGTCTACTCCTAGAATTGCAGACCGGCTTCGCGCGCAGCATCAGCTAGCGCCTTCACACGGCCGTGATATTTAAAGCCACTGCGATCAAAAGCGATTTTTTCAACGCCTTTGTCAGCTACGCGCTCAGCGATTGCTTTACCAACTGCTTGAGCCGCTTCGATGTTGCCTGTGCCTTTAACTGTTTCAACAATTGCTTTTTCAACAGTAGAAGCAGCAGCCAGTACATTACCCTCAGCATTGATTACTTGAGCGTAAATGTGACGTGGCGTGCGGTGGATAACAAGACGTGTTGTGCCTTGTTCGATAATATTTCTACGAGTGCGCTTAGCACGACGTAGACGAGCTGTTTTCTTATCCATCGTCTTACCTTACTTCTTCTTAGCCTCTTTACGACGCACGTGCTCATCAGCATAACGTACACCTTTACCTTTATAAGGCTCTGGTTCACGGTATGAGCGGATGTTAGCAGCTGTTTGACCAACTAACTGCTTGTCTGCGCCTTTAACAACAATTTCAGTTTGGCTTGGAGCTTCGATAGTGATACCCGCTGGAATCTCGAAGTTCACTGGGTGAGAGAAGCCAAGAGTTAAGTCTAATACTTTACCCTTAACTGCCGCACGGTAACCAACACCTACTAGCTGTAGTTTCTTCTCATAACCATCGTTAACACCAACAATCATGTTGTTGATTAGCGCACGTGCAGTACCAGCTTGAGCCCAAGCATTAGCAACTTCACGTGGAGCTGTAGTGATAACGTTGTCGTTTAGTGAAACTTCAACCGCATCGTTGATTGTGCGAGTTAATTCACCGTTTTTGCCTTTAACTTTGATGTCCTGGCCGTTAACTGTAACTTCAACACCGGCAGGAACAGTAATAGGAGCCTTCGCTATACGAGACATAGTTCCCCTCCGATTAAGCTACAAAGCCAATGATTTCACCACCAACACCAGCGTTACGCGCAGCGCGGTCTGTCATCAGGCCTTTAGAAGTTGATACGATAGCGATACCTAGACCACCCATTACCTTTGGTAATTCGTCACGTTTCTTATAGATACGTAGACCAGGGCGGCTAACACGCTGGATGTTTTCGATTACAGCTTTGCCTTCGAAGTACTTAAGTTCGATAGTCAATTCTGCTTTTACGTCACCAGATACTGCGAAGTCAGTGATATAACCTTCGTCTTTAAGTACCTTAGCTACAGCTACTTTCAGCTTTGAAGTTGGCATTGAAACAGATACCTTCTTCGCAGACTGACCGTTACGGATACGTGTGAACAAATCCGCAATTGGATCTTGCAAGCTCATGTCTTACTCCCGTGATTCTATTACCAGCTAGCCTTTTTAAGGCCAGGAATTTCACCGCGCATCGCTGCTTCGCGAACTTTAATACGGCTTAAGCCGAACTTGCGAAGGTAACCATGAGGGCGGCCCGTGATGTTACAACGATTACGTTGACGTGAAGGGCTAGAATCGCGTGGTAAAGACTGTAGCTTTAACACTGCATCCCAACGCTCATCATCAGATGCGTTAACATCGCTGATGATAGCTTTTAACGCAGCACGCTTTTCAGCATACTGAGCAACTAATTTAGCACGTTTTACGTCACGCGCTTTCATTGAATTCTTTGCCATAACCCTACCCTTACTTTTTGAATGGGAAGTTGAACGCTTCTAACAACGCACGGCCTTCGTCATCGGTTTTCGCAGAAGTAGTGATTGTGATATCCATACCGCGTACACGGTCTACTTTATCATAATCAATTTCTGGGAAGATGATTTGTTCACGTACGCCCATAGAGTAGTTACCGCGACCGTCAAAAGACTTTGCGCTAACACCGCGGAAGTCACGAATACGTGGCATCGCGATAGAGACTAAACGCTCTAGGAAATCCCACATACGCTCGCCGCGTAGGGTTACTTTACAGCCAATTGGGTAACCTTCACGGATCTTAAAGCCAGCAACTGATTTGCGTGCTTTAGTCACTAGAGGCTTCTGACCAGAGATTGATTCTAGATCTGCTACTGCATTTTCTAGAATTTTCTTGTCAGCTAGGGCTTCGCCCACACCCATGTTTAGTGTGATCTTTTCGATCTGAGGGACTTGCATGACAGAGCTGTAACCGAACTTCTCTTGAAGCTCTTTTACCACTTTGTCTTTGTACACTTCATGCAGTTTCGCCATCGTCTACTCCAACTATTAAATAGTTTTACCGGTAGACTTGAAGAAACGGACTTTTTTACCGTCTTCAAATCTAAAACCTACACGATCCGCTTTGCCAGTTTCGGCATTGAAAATCGCTACGTTTGATACGTCGACTGACGCTTCTTTCTCAACAATACCGCCAGCTTGCTGTAGTTGTGGTACAGGCTTCTGGTGCTTCTTGATGATATTAACGCCTTCAACAAATACTCGGCCAGTTTCAGTAACAACTGAAAGCACTTTACCGCGCTTACCTTTGTCTTTACCGGCTAGTACGATTACTTCGTCATCACGACGGATTTTTGCTGCCATGATCGACTCCTTATAGTACTTCTGGTGCTAGTGAAACGATCTTCATGAACTTTTCAGTACGAAGTTCACGAGTCACAGGGCCGAAGATACGAGTACCAATAGGCTGTAAGTTATCATTTAAGATAACAGCCGCATTGCTATCGAAACGGATCAAAGAGCCGTCTGGACGACGTACGCCTTTTTTAGTACGCACAACTACTGCGTTTTTAACATCACCTTTCTTCACTTTGCCGCGAGGAATAGCTTCTTTAACAGAAACTTTAATGATGTCGCCAACCGCTGCGTAGCGACGGTGCGAACCACCAAGGACTTTTATACACTGCACTTTGCGAGCGCCGCTGTTATCAGCAACGTCCAGCTGAGTTTGCATTTGGATCATCTTAATGACCTCCGGTGTAGTTACAACTCGCCGAGATTTTGTTCAAAATCAAGGCATTTAGGTTAAATTCCGCTCAAAAAACTGTGATTATGTCTTTCAAGGGCGGGCAATTGTACCAGCAAAGTCCAATCAAAGATAGTTCAATTTTTAATTAATTTAATGCTTTAACGTGACGTACTGATTGTAATTTCAGTATGTGGTGACGAGTATTCGAGAATTCAACCACTTGCATAATTTTCAAACAAAACTCATACGTGGATTTTCGCCTGATCCACTCTTGCTGAGAATACCTCGCCGTAACTTGAACAGAAACACATAAGCTTTGAATAAGATAGTTCACTGGTTTTAAACAGAATGATTGCGAAGTAGAATGGAGTATGGGTAGCCATACTCTACTGCGCTCTTTTAGCTTTGATGTAGTCACCCACATTACTTACAGTGTCAAGCCAATAGCCGTTTTTCGGATCCTGTAGATAAGGGATGAGCGCTTCTAACATTTCTGAATCGACGGTATACATCCCCCCTTCTCCCACTTCATGCCCAGCTAAAATAATCCAACTATTGTTCGCTCTTAATTGCTCTAAATAGTTTTTAATAGTTGAAAAGCTAAGGCCGTCCATTCTAATCCCAGTCAATTGAGCAAAGTCTGTATAGGTAGGATGATTGGCGCTTTCATCAAGCCAGGTGCGGCCACTATCGAAGTGCCTTGCTATTATTGGCACATAGCTTTTTACATTTTCACCACGCCCGACAAAGGTATTACCGCAAGGATAAGCAAAGCTTCGCGGGGTTACGCCTAAGTGCTTTTCTATGTATTCGGTTGTATAAGTAATATCGCGTTCAATATATGCCAGATCAACTTGCTCCAGTCCTTGATTCTTCTCTCTCAGCCACGCAAAGTTCCCAGTGCACAAATGTTCGTTGGTATGATTACCTATTTCATGACCCTGCTTAACAGCCCCTTGCCACAACGACAGATTTTCCGCTATTTTTGATGGCATGACGTAAAATGTCCCTTTAACCTTATAGCGGTTTAGTAATGGTATCGCGACCGTGACTTGGCTCGTTCTTGCATCATCAAAGGTCAGACTAATGGCATTGCGAGCGCCCTTTGGGTACGTAAAAGTCACATCACTATCTGCAGCTTTACTCAGCGTACTATAAAGTAATGTACATATAGCCATCACCCCCCAACAACAGCGAGTGAGGGAAAGAGTGTATAGATTTGCCATATCTTTATCCTTAAAAGCTTGGTGTTTTATTACTCTATAAAAGTTGCACTCCCTAGCAAAGTGTTAAATTCTCAACTTATTTATTTACTATTTAGGTCGCCGCAAGTAGTACTAATTTGGCGATTTTAGCGATACACTACCTTTAATAACCAATAAGAAAGACTGTGCTGTGTTGAAGTTAGAAGAATACTATCAGGACGTGATTTTGCTCGCTGAAGGCGGTATGAGCAAAGTGTACCTTGCTACTGACAAAAAGCTCGGCCGCCGTGTAGCGGTCAAGGTATTGTCGCTCTCTCAGCATACACAAGCAGACGAGTTCAACGAGGCTCGCCTATTAGCGCGTTTTAACCACCCTAATATAGTACAAATATACGACGTTTTTGAGAGCAATGGCCACATGGCTTTAGAAATGGAGTATGTACAAGGCGCGACTTTACAGCATTATACAAAAACTCATGTTTTAACTACCGAGCAAAAAGTCGAGCTGCTTAGCCATATTGCCGACGGTCTCGCGTCAGCACATAGCCAAAATATTCTTCATTTGGACTTAAAACTGGGTAATATTCTGGTCAATGATCAGGGTGTAGCCAAGATCGCCGACTTCGGTATTTCACAATTAGAAGATAGCCAAACTTCTCGCCCCCACACCAGCTACGGCAGCCTCACCGCAATGTCACCAGAGCAACTTCGTAATGAAATGCTAGACAGCCGTAGTGATCTATTCTCGCTCGGACTTATTGCGTATCAATTACTGGCTGGACACCACCCTTATTGTGAACAAGCTGACGATGGCAGTGATAAGTCTATTGCTGAACAGATTAAATTCCAACCTTTAAAAACTAGCGCTAAACGTATTTTAGATATTCCCCCTGCGCTGGCACAGCTGATTGACCGCTTACTGCAATATGAGAAAAGCGCTCGCCCGAGTAGTGCCAATGAAGTGAGCCAACAGCTCAAGCAAATTTTACACACCTTTAGCTACGACAACAGCGAGGCAACATTATCCCTCGAAGAAATAGCACTACGAGATAGAGCTAAAGAGATAGCCAAAACACGTAAAAAGCGGCTAAGTGTTACAGCACTTTTCACCTTTTTAATGTGCTTAGTCGTTGGTGGATACTGGTATTGGCAAGAAACCAAACCCAAAGTTTATATTGCAGCGCTACCGGTAGAGTTTATTGGACAAAGTGATATACCAAATTCACACAAACAGATAGTAAAACAAACCGTTGAAGACGCCATCTATCAGTTTCTGATTGCCAGTAAAAACTATGAGCCAGTTTCAAAGAAAGAAGTAAAACAAACGCTTGCATCTTTAGGTAGAACCGCGAAACCTTCTGATATCTCTCAGTCTTTACAAATAGACAAGTTATTCATTCCGACAGGCGAGTGTAATAATTATAGCTGTACTATCCAACTTGAGTTGCTAGGGAAGTCAGGAAAAGTCGTTGAGTTTTCAGAACGGATTACCGTCATCAACACGCAAATTTCTGCAACGTTTATTTCTGTCTCACAAACGTTATCTAAAGCGCTCAATATCACTGATACTTCAGAGCGATTGATAGACGACAATTTTAATAAGGCATACTCAGCCTTGATAGAGCAATTGCACCAAGAAAACACAGTCGACATCAAATTAATTAGTCAACTTAGGGTGTTTATTCGGACATACCCTAAACACTATTCTCTTTACACTACTTATACCAAAGGTAGCCTCCGATTATACAATCGAACTCTAGATATTAAGATTATCAATGAATTAAAAGAAGTCTTAGATTCAAGCCCTCACGAATATAAAGAAACTTTGGACTACCTAGCAAATAGAACCTCGCTACTTCTGTTACTAAATAAGAAGGATGATATTGAGACACTGTTGAGCAGCTACCAAGGAGACAATAGTAACTCATACGAGTTGCTAAATCTAAAAGGGAGTATTTATCAGAAATTAGGAAAATATGAGCAAGCGAAAGCTTCATTCATCAAAGCATATCAGCTCAAACCTACTTTGATTGTGCTGAGAAACTTAGTGAAAATACATGCGATATCAGGAAGCTTTGCCGAAGCGCTTCATTTCGCAGATAAAGCATTATCAATCACTCAAAAAGATCATCAACTCATCAAGATCACAGCTGATATTTCATTAATTACGGGTAACCTGAGTAGAGCAATAGAGCTCTATCAGACACTTGTGAAATCTGATAGTAATAACGCAAACTATTTAACAAACTTGAGCACAGCCTTAAGTTTAATCAAAGAGCAAGACTTATCCTTGGATTATGCAACTCAGGCATATAGGATAAATGAACAAAGAGCTGATATTGTCCTCAACTATGCTGATGCCTTAGCGCTGGCTAACAACGATGCAGATCGAGCCTACATGAAGGTAATAGCGCTTTTAGATACCCCGAGTAAACCAATTGATAAATTAATAAAAGCGCAAGCTCTTGCACATTTAGGGTATAGCATTGAAGCACTCAAATTACTCCAACTCGTAAAGTCAGAAGCACCCGAGTTATATGAACTACCTTTTGTAAGCGCCCTAATCATGACCTTAATTGGGGATGAAAGCTCGGCGATAATTCAAATAGAAGCAAGTTTGGATTCAGGCTGGGCAGTACAGTTTTTTAACTTGAAGTGGTTTGATCCACTGTGTGGTATTGATGAGTTTCATAAATTGCTAGAAAAACACAATTATTCAGAGCGCTGTAGCGCTCTGAATTAGAGTTTTAGTTTGGCTCTGTATCTTCGATAACAATCGTTGGATCTTGTGAGAAATAACGTACGACACCATTTCCAGAATCCTTTTGAGCAACAAGTCTGAACTCAATACGAGAATTGTTATTTTCTACTAGTGTGACAACCTTCGCATCAGGATTAGCTGATAGCGCTTTGATATCACTTTCACTTAGTGTATTCGCAACGTTCAATGCTTCAATTGTAACTTCAACCGTATGCTTACCCTTTAATTTGCTTGTAAGGTTATAATTGAAATTGTCTTGCGCTTCGGTAAAGAAAGTACCATTTTCCGCAAAGCTCCAGTCATCTTCATCAGTAACAAGCTTATACTTTAGAGTGGCGCTTTTCCCCTTAGCTAATTGAATTTTAACTGGCTTATCATCACCTGAAAATATCCAGTTACCCTCGACTTTTGGGGTCACTACGAATTCATATTGGGGTGTACTCATTATTTTGTCCTTCGTTTGTTTGTAGAGCTATTCCCACTTATCTAAGCACATGAATAACATTAATGCTATTACAACCGGTTACAGCAGACAGATTTAAACGCATTTCGACGACAATCATCAACCAAAGTTAAAACCATAATCAGCTGGCTCAATCTGATAAAATGTACTGTAAAAATCTGGCTCCACCAAGTTGTGGCCTGCGCTCTCCCTCTCTCCTTTTTGCAATTTAGCGAGTAACGCTAAGCGCTTATCAAGCCACTGTGTTGAATAATTACTATTTTGCTGCAGGTGGGATATCGCTCTAAATTCAAAATACAGTGTTCTACGCATACTTTTAGTGTGCTGAATACCAGAACAATGCAAAGTGTTGACATGATGAATCAAAATATCGCCTGCTTTAACTGGCACATCAACTGGTGTTAGTTGTTGCTTCTCAAGCTTTTCCTTCAGCTCAAGGACACTCTCTTTTGCAAGGTGGGAGCCAGGTAATACCTGCAATGCCCCTTGCTGAGCCTGCGCATCATCCAAATAAATCCCCATGGTAATGATCCGCTCGTCAGCTCCCGCGTTCATGTCTCTATGCCACCCTATCTGATAAGGATCCGCGGGGTCTTTAATTAGTAAAGACTCATAAACTGGTGCTACAGGTTCGCCAATTATCTTTTCAGCCAGTCCTATCACACTCGGGTGTGCGAGCAGCTCAGCGTAAGCCGATTGAAATTTAAATAGGTCATTTATACGTGACACCACCAATCTCCCTTGATGGCGTGACGCTGAGATATGCTCTAGACACTTGTCTTCTTTGGCAAAGTTCTGAGCATCTTGTAACAGGGATGTAGTGATGGCTTGTAATGACTTGAATAACTGTGCTTCAAATGCAGCCTCTACTTTTATAAATCCATACTTATCAAATGTGTGTTGTAGCTGAGTTTCCATTTTAACTTTTAGTTCTTCTTGTTATGGCTATGTCGAATATAACGCAAAGGCCGCCACTGACAACCTTTGCAAGCTGCTTCATTGACTTCACGCAACTTACTCACCTGGGATGTTATCAGTTAGCCGCCGAACAACCCTTTAAGCTTATCCTTTATCTTGTCCTTTACCTTGTCTTTGGCTTTATCTTTAGCCGCTTCTTTTAAATCTAGGCTAGTATCCACTTTGTGGAATGGACCTTTGATCCGCACCGGAATTTTAAAACCGGTACTATCATCAGTACTCGCTTGCCCTTCAATGGTATCAACAATTCCAGTCACCACACGGTAATCGACCAAAGTTTGTGGTAAATCAACGGTACCCTTACCTGTCACCCGTAGTAAAGGACTTGCCAACGAGAAGTCATCATTTTGACCTACACCTTTGGTAAAGAAAAAGGTGCCAGTCATGGCTGAGAAGTCGGTTTTTTGATCTGGGTCGAAATTGGCATTGAGTCCTTGCGATACCGAAGAGAAATCGCCTTTGAGCATCTCTTTGCCCTTACGGATCATCTCAGCAAGGTTTGCGCCTTTCACCCCACCATCTTTGAACTCAAAACCTAATTTACCATCAAGAGCATTCACAAATTGCTTTTGACTGACACCTTGCGTGCTTAACGCCCAATTAAGACTTCCTTTACCCAATATTTTGTCAAAGCCGATAGCATCGGTCAGTAGTGGCTCAGCGTTAATCGCCGTTAATGTAAAGTCAGTATTGATGGCATAAGGTTTTGTTGCCGCGTTTACCTCAACCTTGCCTTTACCCTGACCTTCATAGGCTTGGAACTTATCTAAGCCGAGTGTCGCTTTACCTGAGTTAAGTACTAAGCTGATTTGGTTTTCGCCAAGCTTAATTTCTCTCGCACGTAGCCCTGTTGAGGTGATCTTCACATTCGCATTAAGACTATTAAGCGCTGATAAATCAATTACAGAGTCATCCCACACTATTGGCTGTGCTGGTGCCCCCTCAGGCTCAGGTTTCGTTTGTGGTTTTTCTACAGGCTCTGGCAAATAAGGGTTAAGATCTAACATGCCAAGGTCAACACTCGCGGTAATATCAGGCTTACCAGAGAGGGTGACTTTACTTTGACCTTTTATTACCAATTCGTCCACGGTCGCTTCTAAGGCGTTAAGAGTAAAAACTTGCCCTTGCATCCTCATTATGGCGTTTAGGCCAAAGTTGTTAAACGCATTTTCTTTGGCTTTTAGGTCAACGCCCTGCCACTCAGCTAGCGCTTTTACCGAGTCGCCAGACAAGGCTAACTGACCGCGAATGGTTTTACCTTGCTCTGCAATTTCACCTTTATAGTCAAGGTTGAACAGCGCTGATTTTATTTGTTGTTCAACATTAAAGGTTGCACCTTCGATCGCCTTTGCTGGATTGTCGAGTGTAGTAACAAGGTTAAAAATTTGACCTTGAAAAGTCAGCTTACCGTCGACTTCTAGTGGTTGGTAAAGTGACGATAGCATCACGCCAATGTCTAAATCAGTTACTTGATATTTAGCGCCTGTCACACCATCAAGATAAGTCACCGAGCCACCATAAATCGCCACTTCGCCAAGGCTAACATCTAAGCCCTCCGGTAACTGCATATTACCTTTAGAGCTGGTTTGTGCCGTTGGCGTGTTTTCTGCACTGGCGGGTAGCAACCGCCAGTTCGCGTTACCTTGTTTGTCAGTTTCGAGAATAATATTTGGATTACTGATCACAAAGCGCTCAAGCTTAGCTTCACCAGACAACGCACTTAACCATGGAATATGCACGACAAGTTGCTCCATGGCGAACATATCTGGGCGACTGCCCGTTGCCATGTTGGCAAATCGCACTTGGTTTAGCTCGATATGTAGAGTCGGGAAAATACCAATGTCAGAGTCGCCATCAATCGACAGCTTTCTACCTGTCACTGACTCTATCTGTGATGTTATCTGGCTGATAACGGCTTGTTTGGGGATTAAAAACGGAGCTGCGATAACAAGAATAATAATAAGCGCTATTATGACACCTACGATTTTAGCTAGCCGATTCATTGCCTTTCCTTCATAAATCTTGATTATTTTTATGATAACCCTTGTTATCGAATATACCATGAATAAAGGCAAATAATTTGTACTGAGCGATTGCAACCTCATCACTAATCGGTATGATCCTCGCCCTTGCCAGTTTTTATCGTCATTCGCTATATTTTACTGGTTAGCTTATTAATCAAACTTGGAGTATCTAACCCACATGAAGAAACTGCTCATATCACCGTCAAACATGGCCTTGGGCGAACAGGAAAGTCAGATTTATCAAAATATCCTTAAACAGGCCACAGAGATCAGCCTCAATCTGATGGCGGTTAAAGTGGAAAATCACCCTGAAGATTTTCTTGGTTGGTGCTATGAACTACTTGATGTGGCAAAAAACCGTATCAACTTTGATCTCTTGGATGACCATCAACTTCCTATCGTTAAAAAGCTACAAGATTTACTTATCTCAGCAATTAGCTTTTTACAGCTAAAAACTTTACGCATAGCACCTTGGCCTATGGTGACTGCATTTATTGCTGACCATAAAGAGATAGTTGCACTAGATGAACAACTAAAATTAATCGAATACCTAAAGCCAATGCGTAGCACACCACTGAAGGACATGATTAAAGAAGATCGCCTTGCCTTTAGTGGTAAACATGCTGCAAGTTTAGACACTAGCGTGTATCAATTTGACGTCGAGTGGTTTGCTTCCACCAAAAGTGCAAAAGGCTTTCACCAATTATTAGACGACCTTCCGGGTGCTTTTGATGACGCATTAGCTGCTATTCCTGCTGAAGGTGACGTAACGCTTGAGCACTATCAATCATTTATGGTGGGGTATTTAAGTGCCTTTTCTGGCAGCGAGGAAAAGCCAACGCTTGCACCAGCCACTCGCCTATTAGCAATGCGTCGCCCAGATGTGTTCACACCAATAACGCCCAGTAAACTTGACGCTTTGTGCCAAGCGCTTGGTATTGCGAAGCTAAACAATCGCGATTTTGAGCGTTATTGGACAGATATAGTCAGCACCATTAAAACGATGCCGTGGTACACCATGGCTGCACCAGCTGATAAATTTGAAACCCAATTAGCTGAGATTAAAGCCCTATTACCTTGTCTGTTTTATCACGCAGACAAAGACACAGCAACTAACTCCAACTACTTTAAGCTACTGCATAAGCCTAAACGCACCGGAAGCAGTGGTGGCAAAAAGACCGTACGCCGTGGTAAAGAGTCAGCAGAGGTACTGGTCGACCGCGCCCTTGCAGATGAGTCTATTCCAGAGCATATTCGCGCCAAACGTGACTCGATAGTCGCTGAAGTAGAAAAAGGTCGTAGTGTCGATGAAACCATCAGCCTTATGCGTACCATCTTTGGCTAACCTGCCAGCACTTCAATAACTCTCCCCTCAATACGCTGCTTGCATTATTAATGTGCAAGCAGCGACTTTTTGCACCAGCCCCGTGCAGTATTTATGCAGTCAATGCTTTTATGATCAGAGACCATGAAATAAAATTCCAATATTTTTAATAATATAGAATTAAATCTCCGTTACTTTCAGATGTTGGCCTTCCCTTTGCAGCCACTCTTTACAAAAAGTGTAATGACAACAATTAAATAAAAACTCTGCGCTCAATGGGGAAAACAGAATGACAAACAAACCTTTACTTATGCTACTCGGCGGATTAACTGCGTGCTTTTGTGTTTCAGCTCAAGCGGAAGTAACAGCAAATATTGCGGCCAGCTCAAATTATTACTGGCGTGGGATCACTCAAAGCGATGATGGCGCAGCGGTGTCTGGCGGCTTAGATTATAGCAGTGAGTCTGGGTTTTATGCTGGTACTTGGATTTCTAACATCGACTTTGGCGACGCTGCCAGTTATGAGATGGATCTGTACGCCGGTTACGCTGGTGAAATCAAAGGCATGAGTTTTGATTTCGGTTATATCCACTACGCCTACCCCGATGCCAGTGGAGATATTGATTTTGGCGAGATTTACGCCGCACTTGGCTGGCAATACTTTACTTTTAAACTCAGCCACCTAGCCACAGCACAAAGCGATTCAACCACAGAAGAAGACATGCTGTATGCCGAAGTGTCGGCCAGCTTCCCCATTTTTAAAGACAGTGAATTAACTTTACATATTGGTCGCTCCAGCGGAGACACCGTGCTTGAGTGGACAGGTGAAGAAGACGCTTATATGGATTACGGCGTGAGTTTATCTACGCAAGGCTTTACCTTTGGATTAGTAAAAACCGACTTAGACAGTAGCGATGATATTAAAGCTTACGTAAGTTATGGATTAGATTTTAACCTGTGATGACCAAAGGTGGGCGGTCTTGTGACAGCCGCACCACCTTATTTTTTACTTGCTGCAACACGTAGGGCCGAAAGGCCCTTTTTTGTGGCTGAATTTACAAGGTTGTCGCGTAAATTAGCTCCAATCCAAACACATGCTGCTTTATGGTACGCTATGCCCAGTAGACGCCGTCCAAATGCGATACCACTGCTCGCGACTCATGCTAAGTGACTGTGAAGTAAACGCGCTGGCAACTCGGGTGATATTTCCTGTTCCAAGCACAGTGGCAGGTTTCGATGGGTGCATGGCTAGCCATGCGTATACCACTTGATCAATTTCAGTGCTACCGATCTCTTCACCCACTTGCTGTAACACCGCACGGAGTCGTTTGGCTTTTTCGTCTTTGCTAGAGAATATTCTGCCTCCCGCTAGCGGCGACCACAGCATAGGGTTCATGCCTAGTTGCTGGCACTGATCAAGGGTGCCATCGTCAAGCGCTTTCATCTCAAAAGGTGAAAACTCAATTTGGTTGGTCACTAAAGCGAAATCGAGCCTCGATTGCAATAAGGCAAGCTGGCTGGGTGTAAAGTTCGAGACCCCAAAATGAAGTACATCGCCGTTTTGTTTAAGGGTATTAAACGCATCAGCAACTTCATCGGCATCCATTAGATAATCAGGGCGATGGATCAACAGCACATCTAACCTATCCGTGCCGAAGTGCTTTAGTGACTGCTGCGCTTGGGCAATGATATGCGCCTTGCTTGAATCATAATGGTTTGCCTTTCCCGCTAATCCCAAGCTCGGAAATGCGGGCTTAATGCCACATTTGGTGATGATCCGAATGTGCTCTCGAATGCTAGGCTCAAGCGCTAAGGCTTTACCAAACTCCGTCTCACACTGATACTCACCGTAAATATCAGCATGATCTGTATCACGTATTCCAAGCTCAATCGCTTGCTTTAAAAAGCGTAAATTTTCTTGCGGCGTAATTTGCCAGTCTAAAAGCCGCCAAAACCCCAATACTAATGGGTCAAGTACGCGGGTGTTTGAGTTCATAACGTAATTCCTACTTTTGCAACCACTTGCATGGCTTTCTCGACAGCACTGTCAGCCGAGTCTGAGCGTGCTAACGCCACACCCATTCTGCGCTTGCCACTCACCTCTGGTTTACCAAACAAACGAATATCCGTTAGTGGCTCTGCAAGCGCTTGTGCAAGATTGTTGAACTGTAATTGTGTTGACTGACCTTCGACAAGGATCACGCTAGATGCCGATGCTCCATGGAAGTGAATGGTGGGGATAGGCAAGCCTAAAATCGCGCGAGCATGCAGTGCAAACTCACTTAAGTCTTGCGAGATAAGCGTAACCATGCCGGTATCATGTGGCCTAGGTGACACTTCGCTGAAGTACACTTCATCACCCTTAATAAAGAGTTCAACGCCAAACAGACCCCGACCACCAAGTGCTTCCGTGACTTTTTCAGCCATGGCTTTACTGCGCTCTAGTGCCAACTCAGACATCTGCTGCGGCTGCCAACTTTGCTGGTAATCACCGTCTTGTTGCACATGTCCAATTGGTTCACAAAAACTCGTGCCATCGATATGGCGTACAGTTAGCAGTGTAATTTCATAGTCAAAATCAATAAAACCTTCCACAATCACTCTGCCCTGACCTGCACGCCCACCCTCTTGTGCGTAGTGCCAAGCGGCTTCCACATCTTCGGCGTTTCTAATCACGCTTTGCCCTTTACCTGACGAGCTCATGATAGGCTTAACTACACATGGCATGCCAATGCGTGCGACAGCGGCATTAAAGTCTGCCAAGGTATCAACAAATTGATAGGGTGAAGTGGCAAGCCCAAGCGTTTCAGCAGCAAGACGGCGGATCCCTTCGCGATTCATGGTCAGCTGAGTCGCTTTGGCGGTTGGCACCACCGTGTAACCCTCAGCCTCTAATTCCACCAGCTTATCCGTCGCAATGGCTTCAATTTCTGGCACGATATAATCAGGTTGCTCTTGTTCAATAATCGCTTTGAGCTTTTCACCATCCAACATAGACAAGGTATAGCTGCGATCTGCTACTTGCATCGCAGGCGCATTGTCGTAGCGGTCTAATACAATCACTTCAGCACCTAAGCGCTTAAATTCGATGACGACTTCCTTCCCTAACTCGCCACCACCGCAGAGTAATACTTTGCAAGCTGTTGCGGAAAAGGGCGTGCCCAGAGGTTTGATTTTCATGATGATTCCTTGGTTGGTTTGATACCTCCATGGTAACGACTTTTTGTCATGCAAAAAAGCCAAGAAGTAGGCATGCAATTAAAACGCCCTCTACATACCTACTTTATCAACAACAAAGTGCTTGCTGTTACTTACTTTACGGTGACGTTACCATGCCAAGCCGGGTATTGTTCAAGTTGTAGTTTCAACTTATCACCTGATGCTAGACTACCCACACCTTTGGGGGTGCCAGTGAGCACAATATCTCCTGGTTGCAACGTAAAGTAACGCGTGATTTCATTCATCAACTCGATGATCGGAAAAATCATTAAGCTAGAGTCGCCATGCTGTTTTAGCTCATCATTTTGCCAAAAGCGATACTCTACGCCCTCAGCAAAGGTGCTTTCATCGCAAGGAATAAATGGCGTGATTGGACAGCTATTATCATAGGCTTTTGCTCGCTCCCAAGGGTGCCCTTGTGCTTTTAATTCACTTTGTAGGTCTCGCAAAGTTAAATCAAGCGCAAGTCCCACTCCAGCAATGTGCTTTAGTGGCTCTGCTGTATTTGCATCAATTTGCGTACCAATCAACAGTGCGAGCTCTGCTTCATAATGATGCTCACCAAGCGCAGCGTTTAAGCATAAATCGCTATCAAATGTGACCAAGCTAGTAGCTGGTTTTATAAATAATAATGGGTTATCGGGGATTGGATTATCTAACTCTTTGGCATGTTCAACATAATTTCTGCCAATACAAACTACTTTACCCACAGGTAAATCCCATGGTACTAAATTATCGCGCTTATGCTGGTACATACTAACTCTCTCTGTGTGTTATACCAATTAGTCTTAATACTTGCTCAATTTGAAGGAGTAAATCACGGTATTGCTAGCCAATAAAAAGGCTTCCGAAGAAGCCTTTTCGACAGTATTAATAGCTACAGCGACTTGATATTATCAGCCGCTTTTTTATCAACCAGCTTTACAAACGGGTCAATCCCAGCAAACTTCGGTAAGTCCTTTACTGTTAGCTCAATTGTATTTGCACCGGATACAATCCTATGCTTTTGTAAATACAATAACGCATTACCTCTTTGAATTATATCTAGATCTGCGAAAAACAAAGCGATACCTATTTGTTGGTCAAACGGAATTTTTTCTTCATTAAACACCACATGCCATCGCTGTTTTATCTATGGCACCAAGGTTGCTGCCTAGTTATCTTAGTCGGCTCTTTAATATTCTCCCTGCGTCTTTTGACCAAAATAAATGATTAAGTGCTGACAAAATCATCATAAAATCAGCAGACACTGCTTCAAATCCTTTAGGGCTCATGGTGAGAATACGCAGGGCAGTATTTGTCCGGTAAATAGTGTGTCGCGATCACCTACCAGCGCTATTAGGGCAAAGTAAACCAAACATACCTTTTGGGATCGAGAGTTCTACACCTCGCAAGGCATGAACACCATTGTCATAGGTTTAGAGAGTCCTGATATTTCAAGCATTTTTATTTCCTTTATGGATTTTTATTATTGCCCTTTTTATAACATTCACCTACGTTAGTAACAATTAACACAAACATATCAATTGCAAATAAAAGTAAACACTGAAACACTAGGTCACACCCTTATTTTACAAATCCCAAGGAAAACTAACATGCAAGATCATGCCAACTACCCACTGACGGATTTTATCGAATACCCTCATGATGAGATGCTAAGTCGTGCTGAGGCCTTCTTGGAACACAGTAAAAGACGTCATAGTATCCGCGCTTTTAGCGACCGCTCAGTACCTCAAGAAATTATTGAAACCTGTATAAGAGCAGCAGGTACGGCACCAAGCGGTGCAAACCACCAGCCATGGCACTTTGTAGCAATTGGCAGCAAAGAAAAAAAACAACAGATCCGAGCCGCTGCAGAAGAGTTAGAGCGCTCTTTTTATCAAGGCCGTGCTGATGATGAATGGCTAGATGCGCTAAAGCCGCTAGGGACCGATGCACAAAAACCCTACCTTGAGCATGCACCTTGGTTAATTGCGATTTTTAGCCAGAAAAAAGGCGGGATCCACGCTGAAGATAAAAATACCAATTATTACGTGCACGAGTCAGTAGGTATTGCCACTGGGTTTCTGATCCAAGCGCTTCATAATGCAGGATTGGCAACACTGACACATACGCCAAAACCAATGAGCTTTTTAACAGAGTTATGTGGTAGGGACAAAGATAATGAGCGCCCCTACATGTTACTTATTGCAGGCTATCCGAGTGATGAAGCCACTGTCCCTGAACATGCTACAGTTAAAAAGTCACTTGAAGAAATAGCCACTTTCATCTAAACGATATCCAACTAGCTGTTAATATACGGCTAGTTGATCGCCCTCATTGAGCCCTGTGATCACAATCGTCTTGTTGCTGCGCTCTTCACCTAAACGTATATAACGTTTATATCGCTGGCCATTTTCAACCACCTCTACCATCGCCAACTGACCATGTTTACTGATCATCTTAGTGGGAATTTGAATAGCAGAGCGTTCACCAAGTACTAACTCCACTACGGCATACATACCCGGCACAACGCTACGCATCAGTGGCATATCAAGTTTAATGACAAAACTGCGCGCTTGACTGTCGGCAACTGGAACCATTTCCGACACCCTTGCCATTTGCGTCACCTCTAATGCAGGAATACGTACTTTAATTTCGCTGCCTAGCTGAATGTGTTTAACTTGCGCTTCTCGAATGGACGCTTCGATTTGCAATTGCAGTGGATTAAACAAAGAAACAATAGTACTGCCAGGGCTCACCGTACTACCTGGCTCCTGTAAACGCTCAACCACTTTACCGGAGATAGGTGCAATTATCTGTGTATACCCTAGCGCGACTTGCGCACTGCGAAGGGCCTCTTGTAATGCTCGGCCCTGTGCTTGCAGCTCATCGACACTGGCTTGCCATTCATCGACTTGATTAATCGCAATCAACCCTTTTTCATTTAGAGATTTGCTTCGTGCTAATTGCTTTTTGGCTTGCACAAGCTTTGCCGAGTTAGCCGCTTGCTGCGCCGCTACACGCTGTAATTCCGCTTTAAGCTCTGCATCATCTAATGTCGCAATTAACTGCCCCGCAACCACCTTATCACCAGCCCTGACACTGAGCGTTTTTAACTCGGCCAATAGGCGGCTCGATACTAGCGTATTTTCTTTTGCAACCACACTGGCTGGCACTTGCTCTATTATTGCAACCGAAGATGCTTGTACCGTATAGCGCTTACCTTGATACTGCGGTTGCTGCACTTTTTCCCCTGGGGCTAGCTTTTCCTGAAAACCACCAGCAAGCCACACCACCATAAGCAGCAAGGCAGCAATAGCAATGACAGGAACAATAATTTGATTACGAGACATGTGATGACTCCTGAGCTGATGAACCCGTGAGGGATTGAGCTGCTGCTGGTACATCTTTGAATACTAAGTAATACACAATTGGCACAACCAACAGCGAAAATAATGTTGAAGCAATGATGCCGAAAATAATTGCAAGTGCTAGCCCACTGAATACGGGGTCTAAAATAATCACTAAATTACCTAATAAGGTCGTCCCTGCGGTGAGTAACACAGGTCGCATCCTAACTGTGCCAGCTGTAATTAAGGCATCAATGAGTGTCATACCTGCCGAACGAGATTGATTAATAAACTCCACTAAGATAAGAGAGTTTCGAACTACAATACCAGCCAAGGCAATCATGCCAATCATGGCGGTTGCAGTGAATAGCACAGGCTCTGGAGCATCAGCAATCACACGCTCTCCAAACTGATTGAGCAACCAAAAGCCAGGCATGATCCCTATCATGGTAAGCGGAATGGCAGACATAATAATCAATGACAAGCGACTGGATACGGTTTGTATACGTAAAATCATAAATATTGCTGTAAGTGCAAATACAAACGCAATGCCCATATCCCTAAACACATCAATGGTAATCCGCCACTCCCCTTCTCCTTTAAAGGTATAACTAGTGCCTTCAGGCATCGACCAACTGATACCACCGCCACTTTGTAAAAAGTTACGTGATGACCATTGGCTTTGAGGCAGCTGCTGGTTTTCGTCCGCAACGACATCAGCAATAACTTCTGCAGGTGTGCGGCCGTTGAGCTCAGCAAACACATAAATTACTTCTCGAAGATCTTTACGCATTATTACAGGAGCAGTATCTACAGAGGTTAGCTCGCCCAGTTCCGCGATTGCAACCAGTGGCCGTGCAGCTTGCGCTAAGCCGTATTCGTATTCTTGTGCGCTTTTAGCTAAGTCTTGGCGGCCACGAACCTGCATAGCCAATAAGTTTTGCCATTGATTACGTTGACTGTAGTTAACCCCCAGCTCAATGGGCACCGTTGCGGCTTCATATTCGGTATAAAGAAACCCTGCTTGTATTGTGCCGCTGGCTATGGCCAAAGACTGATTCACATCCGCTGTGGCAATGCCAGACAGTGCTGCTTTTTGCTTATCTACAACAAAACGTTTAAATACGGTGGGTGTTGCCATAGATGTGTCCACCTCTACCACATGAGGTTCTTGCTTTAGCCTTTTGGCGACTTGTTGAGCAGCCGCCTCATGGGTGGCACGAGACACAAATGGCTGGGCATATACTTCGGCAACAAGCGTGCTCAAAACAGGTGGCCCAGGTGGCACCTCAACAACTTTCACTTGAGTTAACCCCTGATTAAACTGCTGTAGTTTATCCCGCAGCCGCATTACCACAGCATGAGATTGGTGCGCCCGCGCTTCTTTATCTACCAAAAGTACACGCAGTTCAGCAAGGTGGGTACCATATCTGCGATAGTAGCCGCGCACCATGCCATTAAAGTCCATGCTTGATGGTTTACCAACAAACGCTGCAATGTCCGTTACTTCCACTTCAGACCAGACAACTCCCTGAATTTTTTTAGCCATCAAAGCCGTTTGTTCAAGGCTGGTGCCTTCAGGCATATCAATTAACACTTGAATTTCACTTTTATTGTCAAGTGGCAGCAGCTTGAGCGGCACAACTCGAAATATCGGTAAGCTGATACTCGCAATAAACAGCCCAAGTACAATCCAAAGTACCCATTTGGCTCTAGTGGGGTGCTTTAGCAATGGCAACATCACTTTGCCATATAAAGAGGCTTGCGGGGCAACCGTTTGTGGTATTGATTTGGCTTGTAGTAACTTCTTAGATAACCACGGGGTCACTAAAAAGGCTACCAAAGTTGACGCCATTACGCTTATCGGCACATTAAATGCCATCGGTGCCATATAAGGTCCCATCATGCCAGTAATAAATGCAAGTGGAATAAATGCCATAATAATGGTCAAAGTAGACATCACTAGTGGCGATTTGATTTCTACCATGGCAGCAACAATATACTTATCTTTATCTTGTCCAGCCCCACGGTGAATAAACCGATTTATATTATCAATCCCAGTGATTGGGTCGTCGACTAACAAGCCCAAAGAAAGAATTAACGCAAACAACGTGACACGGTTAATGGTATAGCCAAACGCCAAGTCTAGCCCGAGAGTGATGCCATAGCAGATAGGCACCGCTAACCCCACAACAATCGCTGAACGCCAGCCAAGGAAGATGCCAACAAATACCACCACAGTAAACACTGAAAAGGCCAAGCTTGAAGTTAGGTTATTCACTTTATCATTGGCTGTTTTGCCATAATTACGCAGTACTCTGACGCTCACTTCAGCAGGTAACAGCTGCTTCTGTAACTGATTGATAAGTTCCAGGCTTTGCTCAGCAACAGTCACAGCATTACTGCCTTTTTGTTTTGCAACACCAATAGTAACAAGTGGTGCGTTCATACCGAGGGTACTGCTTGCAAGCCACTGATAGCTTTCAGGCTCATTTGGCCCGTCGCGCACCGCTGCCACATCTTTTAAGACAATCCCACGGCCATTAATCACGTTAACGGTAAGATTTTCAAGCGCAGATTTGCCGCGGAGCACATCGCCAGATTCAAAGGTATAGGTATGCTTTCCTGCACTTACTTGCCCAACCCGCTCAACTTGGTTACTTGCTTGGATTGCTCTTAGTACATCCATTGGCGTAGTGTGATGTGCAGGCAATGCCGCCAAGTCTAACTCGACACGTAATGCCCTTGTGCGCCCAGTAATTACGGTGACTTCACTGGTATCAGCAATAGTCTGCAACTGGATGGATAGCTCTTGTGCAAAACGCGTCAGTTCATAGTCACCATACAGAGTAGGGTTAGTACTATACAAACCCAACATGAGAATTGGCACATCATCCACTTCAATCGGACGGATCTGCCACTGCTTAACAATGCCGGGCATGGTGTGCTGATTGGCATTCAGTTTTGTGTAGGTATTTAAAATTGCCCGCTCTCTGTCCTCTCCAACATGAAACCTTAATGTGACAACCGCGACTCCGGTTTGCGTTGTGGAATATACGTGTTCTACACCGGGAATTTGTAATAGTAGTTTTTCCAGCGGTGTCGTCACCAAACGTGCGACTTCCGGAGATGCAGTATTAGGGACTTCGACATGAATATCTAGCATCGGTACAACAATTTGTGGCTCTTCTTCTCTTGATGTCATCTGCAATGCAAATAGACCAAGGAAAATAGAACACAAAAAAATAAGCGTAGGCAGGTATCCTTGTAGGCTTTGCTTAATCGCGCTATCTAGCTTTTGCATAACCCGTGCTCCGAATCATCAGTTGGCACAAAAAAGCTGATACAGGCTTTCTAGCATTACCGCCACTTTAGGATCAGATACCTGATAATAGATGGTGGCACCGTCACGGCGAGTTGATACAATTTCAGCTTTTCGCAAACTAGCTAAGTGCTGAGATAAAGCAGACTGCGTAAGCGGCACCGTCTCATTAAGCTGACTAACACTTAACTCCTGTTTTTGCAGTGAACACAAAATCATCAAGCGGTTTTTATTTGCCATTAATTTGAGTAACGACTCCGCCTGTTCGGCATTTTGTGCCATTTGCTGAAGATCCATGCTGACTCCCTAATAATAAATTTGCACAAAGTATAGACACAAATATTAGCAATGTCTAATATTAGAGCAACCTAATGTACTGTAATTTCATTATGACCTTACACCAATTTGCTTAATTAAGTGG
>NZ_RCSQ01000110.1:0-3197 GCF_004103255.1 Pseudoalteromonas sp. PS5 | reverse complement strand
CGCTTTACGCGGCGATCTTTTCAACAAGGCTCAAATATCAACCTCAATCCAACGCGGTCAACGCACGATAGGTATCATAAGCAAACTGGTCAGTCATGCCGCTGATAAAGTCCTGAATAAGGCGGCAGCGATAATAAAACTCAAAAATCGGCTCGGCTTGTTCAGCTTCACTAAGCTGCGCTATGGTCTCGCGGTATACCGCAACATATTTTTTGGAAATCCGATTAATCAATCGCGACTCTATCGCAAAACTATGCTCGCCATTTAATGCAGCGTGAAAATCATCGGAATCTAAATCAAGCACCCGCTGATATTCGTTTAATATACTGCTGGTGATCTTATAACCTTGAAGCTCCAACTGCTCGACTTCTTTGTTCGAAAACACCTTGTTGATTGCCACCGTTTTCAGCGACTTTACAATAGCATGAAGATGGCTGTTATCTTCCAATAACGAAGCGTTAAAGCTCCCCTCGTAGATCGCTTCAATATTATCGATAAAACGCGTTTTGGCATGTTCAGCAAGCGGGTGCAACAACCCCACGCGGAGCCAAATAAAAAACTCATTATCAAAATTTGCCATATGCTTACTGGCTTTATCATTGGCGTAGTGGAGCTTTTTACTCATTAGCTCCAAGTGTTTATCATCAGTAATACCAAACCCTGCGGCGATATTTTGATATTCCTCTATTAAACAGCCCGTTAACTCATCTACGCAAATAATGCCTTTTTCTACAGCGTCTTCCATATCAGCAAGGCAATAAGCAATATCGTCAGCCGCTTCCATGATGTAAGCTACAGGGTGGCGATTACCTACTTGGATCTGCAGTTTGTCGCACAGCTCACTGACAAACCCACTTTCACTAAAGTAATATCCAACTTTCTTTTGTAGATAAGACTTGTCAGTAGCCACAGTTGATTTAGGTGTGGTTGCGCAGCGGGTATATTTCATCACCGTGGCACACTGTGAATAGGTAAGATTAAGGCGAGAAAGCGTATGAATAACGCGAATGGCCTGCGCGTTACCTTCAAAACTACAAATATCGAGCAGTAACTCCATTGCTTGATTTAGCACCGCCAAGTCCGACGCTTTGCTCTTATTTGAACCATATCTAAGCGCGGCCTGAGTACTTTTTGCAAACCGTTGATGTTGACTCAAATAACGCTTAAACCAATCCTTGATAGCGGCCTCGCCAAAGTGACCAAATGCTGGGTTACCAATATCGTGCATCAAGCAGGCCATTTCAGACAGAGTGACCAAACACTCAGACAAATCCACTAGCTGGCCGTTTTTATCTTCATATTGCAGCAAATCTAGCCGACCTTGCTGCACCAGCGCATCAACAATTTTTTTAGCAATGTAACGGCCATTTTGCTGTACCTCCAGCGAGTGCGTTAAGCGCGAACGCACCGCCGCATTACGCTCAAGCGGAAATACCTGAGTTTTTTGTTGCAACCGCCTAAGTGCAGCACTGTTGATAATACGCCCGCGGTCGCTTTCAAGGCTACTCGCCTCGCTGCCACCGGTATTGTAAGAACGCTCGTTTGTTATTTTATTTTTGAAGTGCATGCGACTTTCCTGTTGAGACCCAAGCTATATTTCCAATGTAGGTGAATGTGGAAAAGTTGTAAACCGGAGCGACACCTCGCATAGCCAGGCTACAAGCAAGCCCTCATACAAGACAAGCTTGCGCAGTACCTCTGAACTGAAGTAACCGCAGGAAAAACACAGCAAATATCAATAGAATCAGCAAATCGATAAAAATAGCTGTAATGTACTGTAATAGGCTAGTTCATCTATATTTGTTATTTTTATCAGTTTGAATTAACCCTAGTTTTAATAGTTTGGCAAAAAATATCTAACACTTTGGTGGCAAAAGCATCGGAATTTGACGCAAATCACTACAAAACGTATGGATTTTCGGGTTTAATACTCTCAGCATTCGTTTACATCTAATTTCAAATGAATATATACAGCGGTTAAGGATGAAGTAACCGCTCACGAACAGGATCTTTATGTGTTTGAGCGTTTATCTAACCATTTAGATTAGTAATATCAGCTTTACTGTGGCATCACATTGGTAATGGACAGCAAATGTGAGCTGACGGAGTTTCAATGGTGACATGGAAATCATACTTTTCGTCATTTACACTGCGCCACTAAATGAAGTTATGTTAGGTAAAAAATGTCCAAAATTACGCTCGCTTATTACGATCAACACGCAGAAGAATTTGCAAACTCAACACTCAATGTGGACATGCAACCGCTTTATCGGGAGTTTCTTCCTGAATTACCAAAGCGTGAGAAACGTCATATCCATATTTTTGACGCAGGCTGTGGCTGTGGCCGCGACGCGGTAGCGTTTAAGCAACTTGGCTTTGAAGTCAGCGCAATGGATGCGTGCGAAAAGCTAGTGAAGATTGCCGCTACACAACTAGGCCAGCCAGTGAGGCACCAATTCTTTGAAGAGATACAAGATATTGCTGCTTTTGATGGTATTTGGGCCTGTGCCAGTCTTTTACATGTCGCAGAGCAAGATCTACCCAATGTTTTTGTGAAGTTACAAGACGCGCTTAAATCTCATGGCGTGTTGTATGTTTCGTTCAAATATGGTGCTGGTGAACGAGAGCACAATGGTCGCAGATTTACAGATCTCAATGAAGAGGGGTTATCAAAAGTTATCGCAGCATGTCCAAACCTCAACATCATTAAGCTATGGGTGACGGAAGATAGAAGGCCCAACCGAGATAATGAGCTTTGGTTAAACGCTCTACTTAGGAAGGATTAATCAAGTGAGCAGTAATTACCAAGGAGGAAAACTTGCGCTGTGCACGGATAAGCAACTTTATGTAGGGGGCGATGACCCCTTACTGCCTGCGTTGCTTCATGCCATCGAGCAAGCTGACGAGATTGAAATTACCGTTTCATTTATTCAGCGCTCTGGTCTTGATTTACTCTTTGATGCTTTGTATGACGCCCTAGTAAACGGCACCACCTTAAAGTTACTTACTTCAGACTATCTAGACTTCACTTGCCCGCTCGCACTTAAAGAATTGATGACACTACATAGTCGATTCTGAATATTGTTGTTTTGATGCTTAGATTGGCAGTACAAGATCAGTCCAGCCTGAGCATCATCTTTATCGACAGGTTATTACGCAGCGCTTTTCGCTGCTAATAACTGATATAAAATACAGGC
>NZ_RCSQ01000109.1:0-2464 GCF_004103255.1 Pseudoalteromonas sp. PS5 | reverse complement strand
ATGCTTATCCTTGAAAGCTAACAGCTTATTAGCATGAATTCCTGAATATCTCGCTTATCCACAAGAGAAATGAATACAACATTCAAGCTAACTTTATTTAATATTTTTAGTAAGTTACCAGCCAAACTTTGTCATTTCAACATGCAAATTACCTGAAAAAACGAGTTGGGACTTATCCGAGCCACAAATTGGCTCGCTAAGAACAAGTTGCAAATAGCTAACATATTAAAAATGCTCTGTTTTAAATGGCACTTACGAGATATCCGAGCCTTTTTATTTCTCGTTATTGATCTTTTCTTAAAACATTAGGCAGCTTACCTTGCAATTTTGTTACCTGTCACTTATAACTGTATAAATAAACAGTGAGCAAAGGATTCAAAATGCCTAGATCACCATTTTTAGAGTCTGTTAGGCTAGAGCTTAGAACAAAACGCTATAGCATCAGAACAGAGAAGTCCTACCTATTTTGGATTAAGTCCTACATTTTGTTTAATGATAAAAAGCACCCTGAGCAAATGGGCAATCAAGAAGTTGAGCGTTTTTTAAACCACCTTGCGGTCAACAAGCAAGTTAGTAGCGCAACGCAAAACCAAGCGTTGTGTGCCCTTATTTTTTTATATCGCTATGTGATACAGCGGGAAATTCAAGGGTTAAAATACACGCTAACTAAAAAAGAGCAAGCAATCCCATGTGTACTAACTCATGAAGAGGCAATGATGATTATCTCTAAGCTACATGGCAAGTATCAATTAGTCGCATCTCTTCTTTATGGTTGTGGGCTCAGAATAAACGAAGCCTTACACCTGAGAATAAAAGATATCAACTTTACTAATAGCACTCTATTTGTATTTAGAGGAAAGGGCAAAAAAGACCGATATACGCTGCTGCCCAAGTCATTGCATTCGCAATTAACGGCGCAAATCGAATATGCAACCATGGTACATCAGCAAGATATAAAAGCGGGCTTTGGTTTTACATCTTTGCCTGTATCTCTTATCAAAAAATATAAAAATGCAGCTAAAGATCTTTCATGGCAGTACCTTTTTCCTTCCACTACTCGCTGTCAGCACCCCCATGATGGCTATATTTGCCGGCATCACATACACGAAACCGCTTTTAGAAAACAGCTAAGGAGCGCCGTTAAGCAATGCAATATCCCAAAACAAGTTAAAGCTCATACTTTCCGACACACGTTTGCAACACAACTATTAATCAACGGAACCGATATCAGAACTGTTCAGGAGCTTTTGGGCCACACTGATATTCGTACAACTGAAAGATATACTCATGTTATTGGCACAAGATTTGGCACCACCCTCAGCCCACTGGAGCAACTTTAAAACACCATAACTTCTGAACACTTATCCACTTAAGTATTTGCTTTCTTGACAAACTTCGCTGTCACCATCATTTCACCAACACCATCAACCTTGCAGTCAAGCTCATGGTCTTTTTTATCTAGTACACGCCTTACCAAAGCTTTAGTACCTATTTTAATGACTTGTGAACTACCTTTGATTTTTAAATCTTTAATTACTGTGACTTTATCGCCATCAGCGAGTAGTGTGCCGTTGGCATCTTTTACTTGAAAGTCGTCCTCTTTAGCAGTCGCATTAGGATCCCATTCGTAAGCACATTCAGGGCATATTAGTTGACTTTGATCTTGATAAACATATTCAGAATTGCATTTGGGGCAAGCAGGTAAAGACATAATTAACTGTATCACTTTTAAGGCTGTGTATCATCGGCATATGATACTGTAAAAGTGAGTAGAGCGTCCTCTATATTCGTCTTTAAATCGCTATTGAATTAAGAATAGCTACCCAAAATGTTGCGGCACGGCAATTGCTTAGTAATTAATCTATATTTCATCATATAAAGGATTACCTATGCTTGTTAGTCAAACTCAAGGGGTTGGCTCACCTACAATTTATAGCAGCCAGAGCCTGAATCAACCAAAAAAGGCTGAAGCGGTACAGAAAGACGCCCAAGTCTCCATTAGCCAAACCGCTAACAATGCCGAACATAATTGGCAAACTATTGCCTCTAAATACAACGTTCACAATATTTCTGCGGCAGAAGCACGAACTATGTCCCGAGAACTATTCGAAGGAGGGTTTATTGATTCAGGCCAGATGATAGCTATCGGCGCGCCGATATCTATGACTGAAAACCCACATGAAAAGATTGATTTACTTGGAGATATGAAGCGTACATTTGAAATTTCAGCGCCTAGCGGCGGGCTCAGTAAAACATCACGAGAGATTTATGCTTCGGCGATCACTACGCTTGAAAATCTCGCCAAGACACACAGAAATAATATGCCAATTTGAGGAAGCAAACCTGATGCAAATACCAATTAGACTTAATACTTGCGCAATTTGAAGGAGTAAAGCCGACGCTAACAGCGTTAAAGATTTCTTATTTAGAACAACTAAATAGCAAAATTTTTGCCTTGCCTATA
>NZ_RCSQ01000108.1:0-2434 GCF_004103255.1 Pseudoalteromonas sp. PS5 | reverse complement strand
ATGACTGAAAACCCACATGAAAAGATTGATTTACTTGGAGATATGAAGCGTACATTTGAAATTTCAGCGCCTAGCGGCGGGCTCAGTAAAACATCACGAGAGATTTATGCTTCGGCGATCACTACGCTTGAAAATCTCGCCAAGACACACAGAAATAATATGCCAATTTGAGGAAGCAAACCTGATGCAAATACCAATTAGACTTAATACTTGCGCAATTTGAAGGAGTAAAGCCGACGCTAACAGCGTTAAAGATTTCTTATTTAGAACAACTAAATAGCAAAATTTTTGCCTTGCCTATATGGATGTAGGTACCTTAGCGAGAGCAGTACGCGGTAGCCGTGTTATCGACAAGATTTTCCTGTCTCAAAATAGCTCACTTCATTAAGCTGATGGGCACAAGTTGATATTCGATAAATTACAGATACAAAAAAAGCAAGCCATAGCTTGCTTTTTCTTCATCTATTAAGCGATTAAAGCTTAACGATGTTCTCAGCTTGAGGACCTTTTTGGCCATCAGTTACTGTGAATTCTACTCTCTCGCCTTCAGCAAGTGTACGGAAACCGTCACCTTTGATTGCGCTGAAGTGTGCGAACACGTCAGGGCCATTTTCTTGAGCGATGAAACCAAAACCTTTTGACTCGTTAAACCACTTAACGGTACCTGTAAGAGTGTTAGACATAATACTAATCCTGATATAAAAACAAAAACCAATGCTTTGCATTGATGAGCTATGCCCATGTGGGCGCATAGACCTAAATTTGTAGAGTGGATAAAACTTCAGGACGGTACTACTACAAGCAAACACTTATACAACAACGTAATGGAGATTTTAAAACACTGACTCAAATTCTGTCTATGAACATCATATAGGGATTCCACCCTAAGTCAATGTATTTTTAATCAGCAATATGACTCGTTAATGACAAACCTCAAAATTTTCTTGTGTATTTTTTCAACGCCTTATTTTTAAAGGCATTATTTCATCAATCCCGCGCCATCACTGATAATTGCAATAAAATATTCATCAAGTTATAGCCCCTTTTTGGGTGTTAATTCTTGAACGAGTTGTATCACTTGCTCTATCACTATTTGAGGTGCTTTCATTGGCACGGTGTGATCGCTATTTTGTGCAATAATCAACTGAGAATTACAATGTGATGCCAACATATTTTGACCTTCTCGCCATGCTTTTAGATCACGTTTGTTCGGGTCAAACGCATACTGCGCTGCAATCACCCGACATGGGACATTTTTAGGCATTTGATGAGGTCTAACACTCGCCACAGTTTCACTCAATGCCTGAGTTTCACGTCGTAACGCCCTGGCAAGAACATTGTCAGGTAACGTATCTAAAGGTGGTAGTAATTTGTCAGGGGTGAGTGCTTGGGTTTTATCGATAAAGTAGACTGTGACAGGATCTACGTATAGTAAAGCGGCTATTTGCTCAGGGTAATAAGTAATGTAATTTTGCATCACATAGTAAGCATAGGAGTGGCCTACATAGATAAACGGAGTACTAATATTCAGCGCTTTTAGTAACTGCTGCAAGTTTCGATTGTCAGTATCTACACTATAAGCTCTATGGCTAAGTTCACTCTTTCCGTAGCCCTCACGATTGTATGCCAACAGCGTATTTGGCACCCGCTGTGACAAACCTTTTAACACCAAAGTCCAGTAAATTGCGGGCGCAGCAGAGCCAGTTTCAAATACAATAGCCGGATCGCTTCCCGCCACATGATACACTTGCAGTGAAACTGTATTTGCAACAACAATACGCTCTTTGATGGTACGCTCAAGCACAGCCTTCGCAAAGGCTGTGCTACTGGCAACAATACAGAATAAAAAAAGCAGCTTGTGACACATCTATTTTCCTTGATGTTAACCTTTCCACTTGGGAAACAATGTAGCAGCTAGTAACCAAATCTGCTATGGCTAGCATTGCGCCTGAGACTTAAGCTAGAGCTTAGCTAAGCTTATGTTTTATCCTGCTAAAATCTGTAATAACAGAATTTAGATGTCTGCATTTTATAAGATAAACTTAACTTTGCTATTTACTCGAATTAAAAAGTGAGAAGCAAGCAAAGAAAGCCCGATACATAAAGCGGTCAACATGGTTGCTTCAACATCAGTAAACATTTTTAGCAAGCTAAGAAAGAATGAGTGAATAAAGTAGACCGCTGATGAATACAATGCAATATTTTTACTGTTTCCTGATACTTTTATTTTCGTAAAAGTAATGAAAACAAAAGGACACAGAATTAAAAGTGAGAAATAGTTATCGAACCCTTCATCCATGCTGGCTTGGGAGTAGTTGATATAAGACTCTAGCAGTAAGAAAGCAAGACCCAAAACACTCAGCGTTGTAGCGCTTGTTAAACTAATCTTAGTATGAATGCGATGCTTATTTATCAAAAAACCAATACAGAAAAA
>NZ_RCSQ01000107.1:0-10664 GCF_004103255.1 Pseudoalteromonas sp. PS5 | reverse complement strand
TTCTCGCTTCAAAATAGACCACTTAATTAAGCAAATTGGTATTACTTATTAGGTTGAATAATGGAACTAGTATTACCCGAACACATCAAGTTTGGTCAAAGTCTTACAGCGCCTGTTGATATTAATTTAAGCGATTCTTGTGCCCAAGGCGTGGCACTTAACACGCTTGTTGAATTGGCAGGTGAAGCTTGGTTTGAGCGTGAGCTTAGTTATAGCCCAATGGCGGGCAGCGACATGCTGCGGGCTGCGATTAAAGCCTATCATTTGCAACCACAGGTAGTGTTAAGCCAAGAGCAGATAGTCACATTTAGTGGCGCGCAGGAGGCTATCTTTACGGTGATGGCGCAACTACTAAGTCCGCAAGATGAAGTATTGGTCTTTACGCCAAGTTATCCATCACTGGCAAAATTACCCACTCAATTTGACGCCGTAGTTAAATCCATCCCTTTACAAGCTAATAACCAGTGGCAATTTGATATCGAGCGACTTAAGCGTGAGGCAAACGCTAAAACCAAATTGATTATCATCAATGCGCCCCATAACCCCACTGGCGCTACCTTGTCTGATAAGGATGTGGAGGAAATTAAAAGGCTTGCACAGCACTTTGATGCTTATATCTTAAGTGATGAGGTATCAGCACAACGTGCAGATGATGCACGTATTGCAAGCGGTCGCTTCGCTGATTACGCAAAGTCAATTACCTTGGGTGTGCTATCTAAAAGCTTAGGGTTACCAGGAGTTCGGGTTGGTTGGGCAATATGTGGTAACAAAGCGCTTGCCGATCTCCTGTTAGCAGGTAAAAGCTACTTGAGCATTTGTGGCAGTCAAGTAGACGATATGCTGGCTTCAACCGCATTAAATCATAGCGACATTATCTTAAAAGAAAATGCCAAAATAATGGCTCGCAACGAAGCGGCAATGTGTGAATTTGTTCGTCAACATTCGCACAAAGTGAGCTGGGTAGCTCCCCAAGGTGGTGTGCTCTCGTTACTACAAATTCACTCAATTAAAGATGCTAAGAGCTGGTCTCGGCAATTTGCAGAAGCGACAAGCACGCTACTGCTGCCTGCAAACTTATTTGTGATGAACAGTGAATGTCATTTTCGTTTAGGCACCGGCAAGCAAAGCTTTATTGAAGGATTAACTCGCCTCGAGTCATACCTACAATAATACTTGCTCATCATCACAAGCTATCCAGACAATATAGTATTAATCCCGCATTCAAACTGATTGACTATGATAGAAGGTAGAACGAAAAATACTACTGGAAGGAAAAAGTGATGATCAACGTTAAATCTGTGATGATGGGCTGCTTTGCGATGATGCTCAGTGCCTGTGCGTCTATGGGAGATGGTGACACAGCACAAAAGCAACGCGCAATCTTGGATATGAAAAATGAAGTACTGACTCAACTCTACAGTACAAAGCCAGATACACGCGCCCAGATAGCCGCAGCACCGGGATACGCGGTTTTTTCCAATGCCAATGTCAATTTGTTATTTGTATCAGCTGGAACGGGTTATGGTGTTGTACATGATAACACTGCTGGACAAAATACTTATATGAACATGGCCGAAGGGGGCGTAGGTCTCGGAGTGGGCGTTAAGGACTATCGTATAGTCATGGTTTTTCATAGCAAAGCGGCAATGGATAAGTTTGTGACTTCTGGATGGACCTTTGGTGGCAACGCAGATGCTGCGGCAAAAGCTGCTAACAAGGGGCGTTCGGTAGAAGGCGAGGCGTATTATGGCGATGTCACTGTGTATACCTTTACACAAAGCGGCTTGGCCTTACAAGCAACAGTAAAAGGTAGCAAATTCTGGAAAGATAAGGAACTGAACTAATACCAATTAGACTTAATACTTGCTCGCTTTGAAGGAGTAAATCTGACGCTAACAGGACGCGGAAGCGGTGTCATCGACAAGATCTTCTCGCCTCAAAATCGACCAATTAATTAAGAAAATTGGTATAACTTTAAAAGAAGCCCCGAATAGTGACGGGGCTTTTCTTTTTATTCGGCGACGTTTTCACGCTTGAGCCGTTTTTCAAAACGTCGAGTGAGCAATTGGCAGACGATGATCAATACAATAGCTGCAAACATAAAGCTAGAAAACGGTAAAGGTGACTCAGGAGTCGCTAGTGCAAGGAGCGGGCCGACCAACGCGCCGCTACCAAACCTCAGCGTTCCAATTACAGCCGTTGCCGTGCCTGTTTGATGTTCAAATTGCAATAATATTAACGCATCAGCATTACTGGCAATAATGCCAAGACTCATCATCAATGGTGCTATTGCAGAGGCTAGCACCCATACTGACACTGACTGACTACTCAATATGACCAAAAGTGTGGAAAAGATAACGCCAATTGTCAGGCCAATATTGAGCATTTTTCTTGAGCCTAATCTTGGAACTAAGCGCGTATTCGCGAAGTTACCCAACATAAGGGCGATTACATTCATAGCAAATAGCACACCGAACAATTGCTCTGTGATGCCGTAGTATTCAAGGTAAATAAATGAAACTGAAGTTAAAAAACAAAAGAATGCGAATGAGGCCAACATCGAAGACAGAATGTCGTAGCGTGCCTTTTTTTCTGTCAGAACTATACGATAGTTTTTCAGGAAAAATGACAAGCTAAGCGGTACGTCAGCTTTGGTTGGAATTGCAATACAAAAAAACTGTAAGGCAACAACTACCAAAACTGCATATAGTGCTAAAAACCAAAAAATAGCATGCCAATCAAAGTACAGCAAAATCACAGCACCCAAAGACGGAGCAACAAGTGGTGCGATCATCATAATCATCGAGACATAGGACATTCCCTTGGCGGTGTGCTCTTTGTAGTAGTATCGTATTACACCCGGCACAACCACCGTTGCAGCAGCACCACAAAATGCTTGAACGACACGTAAGAGGCAAAACATATCGATGTCATTGGTTAATGCAAGCCCGACAGACGCTGCGGTAAATCCAGCCAATCCGAATATTGCCAAGGTGTGCCTAGAAAACTTGTCAGCAAGTGGACCAAATACCATCATGCCGACTGCATAGCCTGCCAAGTAGCTACTGAGAGAGACTTGTACTTGCTCAAGTGGGCTATTCAAGCTATTAGCAATCGCAAGCATCGCAGGGAGATAAAGGTCGATAGCCAAGGGCGTAATTGCAACAATACTAGCCAATAACGGTAATAGAATTGCAGGGAGTGTTGATGACTTCATATGTTGGTATTGTTACCTTATTGCTCTAACAAAAAATATACTCATCAGATGAACTTAAAATGATGAAGAAGCCGTACACGCTAAAGCAGTACGATTAAAAATGCTGTTCTGATAAGCCGTTGTTCATGAAAAATTTTTTATATTGTACTAAGTTAGTCTCGTTAAGTGACGAAATTGCGGTAAACTTAGAACACTTTGGTTGTAAAATAAGAAAAGGAACAAGTTATGAAAAAACTGGTTCTCGCGATCGCGGTTGCAGCAACGCTGGTTGGCTGTAAAACATCGCCTACTGGACGTACTCAGTTAGCACTATACTCAGAACAACAAATGGACCAAATGGGTGTTGCAAGCTTTGAGCAGATGAAACAGGAGCAAAAGGTTGACCTGAGCGCAAATACTAATCGCTACGTCAAGTGTATTGCAAATGCTTTAATAGCGCAACTGCCAACGCACTATGCAAATCAGCAATGGGAAGTGGTGGTATTTGAGGATGACTCTGCGAACGCATTTGCCCTGCCTGGGGGCAAAATTGGCGTACATACTGGCATTCTAAATGTAGCTGAAAACCAAGATCAATTGGCGGCGGTGATGGGTCACGAGGTCGGTCACGTTATTGCAGAACACGCAAATGAGCGAGTGTCTCAAAGCAGTATTTTGCAATTAGGGCTTCAAGCCGGTGCCGCTGTGCTTGAAATGAATAACGTCGAATACCGAAATGCGATTTTACAGGGGTTGGGCTTGGGGGCGCAATATGGTGTTGCGTTACCGTTTAGTCGCTCACATGAGAGTGAGGCAGATGTTATAGGTCTGGACTTGATGGCTAAGGCCGGTTTTAACCCAGAAGGTTCTGTTGCGCTTTGGCAAAACATGGCCAAAATGAGTGAGCAGCGCCCACCAGAGTTTATGTCTACACACCCCGCGCCAGAAAACCGCATAAAGCAGCTTGAGGCAAATATGGTCACTGCTAAGGCAACTGCGAATAAGGCCAGAGCTAGTGGCTTTACTCCAAGCTGTAAACGCTAGCTAGCTATCCTCAGCACTTATCGAGCCTATAAATGCACCAATTGCAGTTTAGTTAAATGTAATTGGTGTTACCTTCAGTCTCACACATTAATATAAACAGCCGTAATTCTAGCTCGAGCTGATGGTAGCTTGGTTCCATGTGCTGGCAAAGCTTATAAAATGCTTTGTTGTGGTCCTTCTCTTTAAAGTGTGCTAGCTCGTGAACAACTAGCGCCCGTAATATCGCTTCAGGTGCGTGCTTTAGCTGAGTCGCTATGTGTATTTGGTGTGAAGTTTTGTGTTTGTGACCGTGTCGTGTGGTTTTAAAAGTATGTGTTCCTAAGGCATTAACTACCATGTTGTGGCGTTTCTCAAATTTAGCTTGTGAAACCCTTGGAGTATTTTTTAAGTACTGTTGTCTTAACCCTTCGACATATTCGTAAAGCAACTTATCGTTTTTTATTTGATGTGGTTCTGGGTAACGGCTTTTGAAAAAAGTACCTAATTTCTTGTGCTCAATTAGTTGAGTTACTTGAGCTTGAACTTCTTCAGAGTAGTGTAAAAAATAGGGATGGGGCATTAAAACAGCGCCTCTTGCTTTGCTTCTTTTTCAGCGGGGAATGGATTGCTTACTTGGTGCTGCATATTCAAATCAGCGATAAATTGTCTTGCTAAAAATGGTGCATCAAAATTATCAGCGGTATGAAAAAATACATAAGGTGATTTACCTTCGTTGAGCCACTGAGTAAGCTTTACTAACCAAGGTTGGTAAAACTCTCGATTTGACTCAAGTTTGGAGCAACCAACAAAGCGTAGGACAGGGTTGTTTCCTGTAGCAATTGCGTGCACAGGTAATCGTGGCTTTTTTTGCTGTGCATCTATAATCGCAGGGGTACTGGCAGGCTCGCTAAAGAGTGCGCGAGTATCCATTACGATTCGGTTGTAATTATTTTCAATTAAATATTGGTTGTATCTGCGCTCAGCATCGCCCTTGCGATAAAAATCCCAATGCCGTACTTCAACACCAACAGTTAGCGATTTGGGTAGCCAAGACAAAAATTGTCGTATTTTATTTATCTGCTCTGGCGAAAACTGCGCGGGTAATTGCAGCATTAACATACCGATTTTAGGAAATAGTGGTGCCATTGTATTACACCAAGCAAGTAATTCATCTTGGCAGTGGCTAAGTGCCATTTCGTGACTAAATCGCTTTGGGATCTTAAACGTAAAACGAAAATCATCAGGTACTTGCTCAAGCCATTTTAGTACTGTTTGTGGGTTAGGATCGGCATAAAAAGTAGTATTCCCTTCAACACTATTAAACACTTGACCATACTCTTTGAGCATATTTGTGGCATTGCAGTGCGTGCTAAAAACGCGACCCTTCCAATGTGTGCTGCTCCATTGTGGACAACCCAGATACAACATATCAAATAAAATACCAATTAAATGTGCCAATAGTGTATCAGATCTTAGATTGAGGATGACAATGCAGCGTATTTTTATATAATTGTCGGTTATTGAAAACGAGTCTTAGCGACTGCCTTACCAATAGTGTGAATTCATATTGTGTGGTGAGAAATGATTAGTCGTAAGAGCAAACTGGACTGACAGGAATTTTATGCGCTCTATATACTGCGGAAAACTAAATAAGAGCCATGTAGATCAGGAAGTTGAACTATGTGGTTGGATCAATAAACGTCGTGACCTTGGCGGCCTAATCTTTGTTGACTTAAGAGACAGAGAAGGACTTGTGCAAGTGGTATTCGATCCAGAAGTGGAAGGCTTAATGGATAAAGCGAATACGTTGCGCCAAGAGTTCTGTGTTCAGATCAAAGGGGTTGTCCGTGCGCGTCCTGAAAGTCAAGTGAATAAAGACATGGCGACAGGTGAAGTTGAAATACTCGGTACGGGTCTGACGATCATCAATCGTTCAGAGCCTTTACCGCTTGATTTTAACCAACAAAACTCGGAAGAGCGTCGTCTTAAATATCGCTACTTAGACCTACGTCGTCTTGAAATGAGCGACCGCATCAAAATGCGTGCAAAAGCTAGTAGTTTCGTTCGTCGCTTCTTAGATGAAAACGAATTTTTAGATATCGAAACACCAGTACTGACAAAAGCAACACCTGAAGGCGCACGTGATTACTTAGTGCCTAGCCGTGTTCATAAAGGCAGCTTTTACGCGTTGCCTCAGTCACCACAGCTATTTAAACAGTTGTTGATGATGTCTGGTTTTGATCGTTACTACCAAATCGTTAAGTGTTTCCGTGACGAAGATTTGCGTGCAGACCGCCAGCCAGAATTCACTCAGATCGATATCGAAACGTCATTCATGAGTTCAGACCAAGTACGTGGCGTTACAGAGAAGATGGTTCGCGAAATGTGGCAATCTTTCTTAGACGTTGACTTAGGCGAGTTTCCAGTGATGCCTTACAGCGAAGCGATGAGTAAATATGGTTCAGATAAACCAGATTTACGTAATCCACTTGAACTGATCGATGTCGCTGACATTGTAAAAGATGTTGAGTTTAAAGTACTAAGTGGCCCTGCAAATGACGAAAAAGGTCGTGTAGCTGTGCTATCCGTACCTGGTGGGGCACAACTTTCTCGTAAGCAAATTGATGAGTACACTAAATTTGTAGGCATCTATGGCGCTAAAGGCTTAGCGTGGATGAAAGTGAACGACCGTGATGCTGGTATCGAAGGCGTACAGTCGCCAATTGCTAAGTTCTTGAACGAAGAAGTTATCAATGCACTGCTTGAGCGCACAGGCGCAAACACAGGTGACATTATTCTATTTGGCGCAGACAAGCGTAATACTGTAAACGAAGCCATGGGCGCGCTACGCCTTAAGATTGGTCTTGATTTAGAAATTACAGACTTATCAAAGTGGGCACCACTTTGGGTTGTTGACTTCCCTATGTTTGAAGAAGACGACGAAGGTAACTTACACGCTGTGCACCATCCATTTACAGCACCGAAAGGCGTCAGTGCGGCAGAGCTTGAAGCAAACCCAGCAGGTACGCTTTCTGATGCTTATGATATGGTACTTAATGGCTATGAAGTTGGTGGCGGTTCGGTTCGTATCCACAACAATGAAATGCAGCAGGCTGCCTTCAGAATTTTAGGTATTGAAGAAGCTGAGCAGCAAGAGAAGTTTGGCTTCTTATTGGATGCACTAAAATATGGCACTCCACCACATGCCGGCCTTGCGTTTGGTCTTGATCGTTTGGTGATGTTACTGTGTGGCACAGATAATATTCGTGATGTGATTGCATTCCCGAAAACAACTCAGGCATCATGTTTGATGACTGATGCGCCAAGCCCTGCAAACCCAGATGCACTTAAAGAGCTTGCTATTTCAGTTGAAAAGCAGCTTGCTGAGCAAAATGCAGACGAATAACATTTCAGCACAAATATAAACAGGCGACTAAGGTCGCCTTTTTTGATCTTATGTACTAGCTTATAACTGGTAATCTATACAGTATTTTGGCATTATAACCAAAAAACAAAGAGACAATGCTTTTGGCTGTCATTTTAGGAATTGATCCGGGTTCACGATTTACTGGATATGGCGTGATTGCTCACCAGGGCGCAAAGTTCCAATATTTGGGAAGCGGCTGCATTAAAGTGGGTGAACATGAATTTCCCATCCGCTTAAAAATGATCTATCAAGGGATCACCCAACTGATAGAGCAGTTTTCGCCTAGTGATTTTGCAATTGAACAAGTGTTTGTTGCACACAACCCAAGCTCTGCGCTAAAGCTTGGTCAAGCCCGAGGAGCGGCCATCGTGGCAGCGACAATGCAGTCGGTTAATGTCAGCGAGTATTCTGCAAGGCAAATTAAACAAGCGGTTGCAGGGACAGGTGGCGCAGATAAAAACCAAGTACAAGAGATGGTTAAGCGCATTCTAAAGCTGCCAGGCACGCCTCAAGCTGACGCCGCTGATGCCTTAGCTGTAGCAATTTGTCATGCCCACTCAAGACAAAATTTAATAAAGATGGCCGGAGCCGCACGTAAAACAGTAAGAGGAAGGTTAAGATAACTATGATTGGAAAGTTAAGCGGTACACTGTTAGAAAAACAGCCTCCAGAAATACTAATCGACGTTGCAGGTGTTGGGTACGAAGTGCAAATGCCAATGACCTGCTTTTACGAGCTACCAAATGTGGGAGAAGCAGTCTCAGTGTTTACCCATTTTGTAGTTCGTGAAGACGCACAATTGTTATTTGGCTTTAATAGTAAGATAGCACGAGCGCTGTTTAGAACCTTAATTAAAGCAAATGGCGTAGGACCCAAACTTGGGCTTGCGATTTTATCGGGCATGTCGGCAGAGCAATTCGTTAGTTGTGTTAATCAAGGTGATGCGACAACTTTGGTTAAAATTCCAGGTGTTGGTAAGAAGACCGCTGAGCGTTTAGTACTTGAGATGAAAGACAAGTTAAAAGACTTTGGCAATGACTTGCTCACACCATTTAGTGATGCTGCTGTACTTGCTCCGCAAGAAAACCCAACGGTAAGCGACACCCCGTCAGATGAAGCGATTGCGGCATTAATGGCATTAGGGTATAAACAAGTTCAAGCACAAAAAGCGGTAAAAGCCGTGAACAAAGAAGGCATGACGACAGAGAGTATCATCAAAGATGCTCTTAAATCGATGATGTAACTATGATTGAAGCAGATAGATTAATTGAGCCTGAGATCCAAGGTAATGAAGACGTAGTAGATAGGGCGATTAGGCCTAAATTACTAAACGATTATACCGGTCAGCCGCATGTTAAAAAGCAAATGGAAATCTTTATTGCAGCGGCGCGCTCAAGGCAAGAAGCGTTAGACCACTTACTGATTTTTGGCCCGCCAGGTTTAGGGAAAACGACGCTTGCGAACATTGTTGCAAACGAGCTTGAGGTGAATATTAAAACTACCTCTGGGCCGGTGCTTGAAAAGGCAGGTGATCTTGCTGCGTTACTGACTAACCTTGAAGAAGGCGATGTGTTATTTATTGATGAGATCCATCGTTTAAGCCCTCAGGTGGAAGAAATTCTCTATCCTGCGATGGAAGATTACCAATTGGACATTATGATAGGAGAAGGCCCCGCTGCACGTTCAATTAAGCTGGATTTACCGCCTTTTACTCTAGTAGGGGCTACGACACGCGCTGGTTCTTTGACCTCACCATTGAGAGACCGTTTTGGCATTGTACAGCGTTTAGAGTTTTACTCGGTTGCAGACTTATCTTCGATTGTTACTCGCTCAGCGTATCACTTAAATCTAGAGATCACCGAATCTGGTGCGACAGAAGTTGCTCGTCGTGCGCGAGGTACACCACGGATCGCAAATCGTTTATTGCGTCGAGTCAGAGACTTTGCTGAAGTAAAAGGGGATGGCTCTATCACTGAAGAGATTGCCCACTTAGCACTGGATATGGTTGATGTTGATAAATGCGGATTTGATTATATGGATCGCAAATATCTGCTGGCAATCATTGAAAAGTTTACCGGTGGCCCGGTGGGGCTCGATAACCTCGCGGCGGCAATCGGAGAAGAAAAAGAGACCATCGAAGATGTCATTGAACCATTTTTGATCCAACAAGGTTTTATTCAACGTACGCCAAGAGGGCGTATTGTTTCAGATAAAGCGTATTTGCATTTTGATTTGTCTAAGCCTGAGTAATTTAGCTTTAGTCTAAGCAGATATCATTGAAATAATGAGGTGAAGGAACGGCGATGTTTCTCACCTGTTACTCCCTCGCAAATAGCGAACCTGCACTCAGTAATTCTTTATTCAAGCCCTAAGTTATTTATTCATTACTTTACGTGGCCGTTTTCTCTCTAACATGAATAGCCGCGCAAATCCCCTATCATTTCAAAGCGTAAGCTCAGGCTATTCATTTCCTGACAATTCAAGCAAGGTTCATGACGACATGGTTAATCTAATTCCGCAATATAGATTAACCCAAATTTGTTTTAATGCTAGCTCGATATGACGGAGAAAGATTAATACCACCGACATTAAAATTTGCGATGTGAAACAACTAAATAACCTGAGCTGCGGATAATTAATGCCTTTCTAGCAGCCAGTTTTAGCGCTAACTGCTAGCTATTGGTGCGTAAATTCGCCTTGCCTACAGGATGTAGGTACTTTAGCGAGAACAGGACGCGGGAGCGGTGTTTTCCCTAAAACTCTCTGGCTAGATAAGGAAAAAACTAAGTTATGCTTTAGCAACAATGAGTTGGAGCATTCCTTATCCAGACCTCAGGTTAAATCGTAAACCTTTTGTCTTACCTAAATTGGCTGGTACGTTGATGATAGCAGGGCATATGAGTGGGTTATCAACAAGGTTTTCTCGCCTCAAAATAGATCACTTAATTAAGATAATTGGTATTAGAATTGAGCTCTGAATTTTTGGCAAAAAAAAGCCCGCATATAAATGCGGGCAAA
>NZ_RCSQ01000106.1:0-6211 GCF_004103255.1 Pseudoalteromonas sp. PS5 | reverse complement strand
TTGTTTTTGCTGTGCGCCTGGTAATACTGATTGAGCGCTGCTTGGCTGGGGTTTTGATACCACAGTTGCTGTTGTGGTGACTGCACTGTTTTCAATTTTTACGCCCTGAATATGGCGTAACTGCTGACCCACCACGGCCTCTAACGCAGCTCTTGCTTCAGCGTTGGTCACTGTGCTTGCCGCCTGTAATTGCGCCTGACAAATGGCAACGAGTGTGTGACTGTCAGCCTCTACAGCGCTACCTTTTGGCGTATCAATCGTTACCGATACAGGTGATGGCAAACTGCCAGCTTGCTGTGAACCTTGCGGCGCTTTGAGATAGTCACTATGGCGTTGAATATAGGCCACTAACTTATCGACATCGCTGAGTTCTTGATAAAATTGGCGAACACTAAACTCTAAACCGAATTCTCGCTCGTACACTCTAACGGCCTGCATGATCATCAACGAATCAACCCCCATTTCTAGCAAAGGGAGGTTGGTTTGGATAGCCTCAGCGGGCATCGACAAGAGTCCCGCTAAGGTATTGAGCACAAAGCTGCGAATTTGTGCATCACGGTCACTTGTATCCACCACAGTCAGAGCTTCGGGCTGTGATTGTTCAGTACCAAAAACCCAGTATGAGCTGCAATCAAATGGGTATTGCGGCAAACTCACTCTAGCGTTCGGACGATTGCCATACACCTGTTGCCATTTGAGCGCCCCGCCTAAATCGAGGTATGTGCCTAAACACTCGGCGAACCTCATGCAGTCATCGCCTTTGGGGTGCAATACATGGGCATAATTGAGCGCTTTGTTATTACTGTTTTCTTGTATTAAGCCACTTAAAATAGGTTTGGGACCAAGCTCAAAAGCTAAGCCATGCTCTAGTGACTCAAGCTCGGTTACACAGTCAACAAAGCGAACCGGTGCCATAATTTGTTCAACCCAATACTCAGCTGTTGCAATGCGTGCGGTTTCTACTTGCCCCGTCATGGATGAAACAAAAGGCAATTTAGGCTGTTGAAAGCTAACCTGTTCAGCGACTTCCCTAAAGGCGTCTAGCATAGGGCTCATCAGTGGAGAATGGAAAGCGTTTGCCGTATGCAGAGATGTTACTTTAATTTGCTGTGCTGCAAGTACGTCACTGAGGGCTGAGATTGCTTCCTCAGCACCGGAGAATACCACCCCAGCCTCACCATGAAAGGCAGAGATAACCACTTGCCCCTGAATCTCGTTCAAGCAATTACGTGCGACTATTTCATCACATCTTGCGGCGATCATGCTGCCTTTTATCGGTAATTCATGCATTAGCTGACCACGCGCTGCAATCAACTCAACGCCATCACGAAGCGAAAACACACCCGCAATACAAGCCGCTGCATACTCACCAACGCTGTGACTGAGCAGCTGAGATGGCTTTACCCCAAAATGTATCAATAAGTTTGCCACACTGTATTCGACGGCAAACAAGCTCACTTGCGTCCAACGTGTTTGTGCCAGTAATTCACTATACTTTTCATCGAATAACACATCCAACAGGCGGGCACCAAAGCGCTCGCCAACTAGATTGTCAATGTCATCTAAGTGCCCGCGAAACACTGCATGGTGTTGATATAAAGACCGAGCCATCAAGGGGTATTGCGAACCTTGCCCGGTGAACAAAAACGCGACTTCTGGTGGAGTGTTTGCCGAAAACTGTTCAGCAATAATGGGACTATTCAGTTGCGAAATAAGTGCCTCTCTACTCACACTACTAAACGTTTTATGCACACCTTTAAGCGGCACTTGCTCGGCATTTTGTGCGCAGAAGTCATCAAATGCTTGAGGGGTCAAACTCGACAATCGCTCACTATAGTGACCTGCGAGTTGTTGCAATGCCGCTTTCGATTTAGCAGCCAAAGGCAATAGATAACACGAAGGCGGTGTTACTTCAGCTTGCGTATAGGGTTTAGACACTGGCGCTTGTGCGCAGATCACATGGGCATTAGTACCACCAAAGCCAAAAGAGCTCAATCCAGCGGCTCTTATTTCCCCTTGTTGTACAGGCCATGCCTGCGTGCTTTGCGGCACAATGAACGGGAGCTTTTGCCATGGAATATGCGGGTTTAACACCTCACTATAACGCTGCGCTGGAATTTGCCCATGCTGTAAACACAGTAGCGTTTTGATAAGCCCAGCAATACCCGCACCGGACTCAAGGTGACCAATATTCGCTTTTACCGCACCGAGAATAACCGGATCATGACGACTATGGTGCTCTCCGTACGTGCGATTTAATGCTGTGATCTCGATAGGATCGCCAAGCTCCGTTCCCGTGCCATGGGTTTCCACATAGTGGATATCTCCCGCCTGCATCTTGGCATTATCAAGGGCGGCATTGATCACCGCCTGTTGCGCGGCACTATTTGGCGCGGTAATACCATTGCTGCGACCGTCTTGATTAATTGCACTGCCTTTGAGTACACCAATAATCGGGTCGTTATCTGCCATGGCTTGTTGTAGCGGCTTTAGCATCACCACCCCAACGCCTTCACTTCGCACATAGCCATCCGCTGCTTGTGAAAAGGTTTTGCAATGGCCGTCTGCTGCTAACATCTGTGCGTTTTCACAGGCCTTAGTCACATCATCGCTCAGAATAAGATTAACGCCCGCCACCAATGCCGCGTTCGTTTCTCCATTTCTTAGTGCTTGAATTGCATGATGAAGCGCCACCAGCGATGACGAGCACGCAGTGTCAATCACCACACTTGGGCCGGTAAAATTAAAACTATAAGAAATGCGGTTTGCAGCAATGCTCAGTGCTGTGCCTGTGCCTAAATACGCGGTACTTTTTTGCTGTTGTTGCGACAATAAAAAGTAGTCATTTTGCGATATACCAACATACACGCCAATATCGCTACCTGCGAGCGTGGCGGGTTGGTAACCGGCATTTTGTATGGCGTGATAAGCCGTTTGAAGCAGTAATCGATGTTGGGGGTCAATATGCTTGGCCTCAAGTGGCGAGATCCCGAATAATGCAGCGTCAAACTCATCAATACACTCTAGATAACCTCCGAGCCGATCAGCTTCAAGGTTAGGACAAAGCTGCTGGCGCTTAGGATCTGGCGTGGTGATCCCATCGCCTTGCTGACATAACAGCTGCCAAAATGCCTCAAGTCCATTTGCTGATGGATAACGACAGGCCATGCCAATCACGGCAATATCTGTATCCGCAATATGTGCAGTTCGGCGAGAGGCTTGCTTCTTATTCGCTTGCTGAGTGGTACCTTTCGACTTGTTAAGCTCAGTCTGCCCTAGAGCTTGAGCAAACGTACTAAACTGACTTAAATACTGGGCGAGCTCGCGAATTGAAGGATATTCGTAAAGTACCGTAGGCTCAAGGTCTAGCTGGTGTACTTCCATTAACTCCCCTGAGATCCGCACCGCTTTCATCGAATCTACACCTAATGCTAAGAATGGCGCGTCGATATCCAAACTACGCGCGGGCTTATCTATTTCTTGTGCGACTAACTCTTGTAATAACCGCTGAATTTGTTGTAGTGACGATGAGGACGATGGCGTCTCAGCTTGCTGTAACACAGCAGCTTCACGGGCGCGCGCAATTGCTTCAAAGTTACCTGCTAGGTAACTACGCTTGTTCTCTTGGCGCTGAATTTTACCGCTCGATGTTTTGTGAATGCGACCGGGCTTTATCAATACAATGTCATAAGGCGTAATGCCGTGGTGCTCAACGATCGCTGCGGTGATCTGCTGCAGTACCTGCTCAGCATTTAACTTCCTAAGCGCGGTACGTTTTACTTGTTGTACTATCACCAAACGTTCTTCATCGCCATTAGCGGCGACCGAAAACGCCGCGCCACCATTTTGTTCTAAGCTGTCACTTGCTTCTGTCACCGTCAGCTCTATATCTTGCGGGTAGAAGTTTTTACCACGGAAGATAAGTACGTCTTTGGCGCGTCCTGTCACGAACAATTCCCCACGCTGGATAAAGCCTAAATCACCAGTACGCAGATAATCCCGTTGGTCAGCACCTTTAATTCTGGCATGAAACGTCGCCTCAGTTGCCGCTGGGTTATTCCAATACCCTTTTGCTACACTTGGGCCAGTTACCCAAATCTCTCCGGTTTCACCATCATCGCGGGCTTCACAAGACTCTGGATTAACTATCGCAATGCGATGCTCGCCCCAACTCACACCAGAAGATACGGCGTAATAAGGCTGCTGATCATCAGCCTCACCTAGCGCATAAAACGCATCTATTGTACCTTCATCTGCGACTTGTTCGGCTTTACCCTGTTGTAACTTGGCCGCATCTATACGTAATATCCTTGGTTTTTCTAGAAGCCGCCCTCCGGTTGCAAATAAGGTGGTTTCTGCCATGCCGTAACAAGGTGCGATACTCGCTCTTTGTAAACCACATACTTTAAACTTTTGATAAAAGCGCTCTAACGTGCTGGCACGCACTGGTTCTGCGCCGTTTAATGCTGAGCGCCAATGAGACAAATCTAAGTCTTTAAGATCTTCGTCTTTAACAGTGTCCACACACAGATCATAGGCAAAGTTTGGCGCACTTGACGTTAAAGCTTTGGTTTGGGAAAGCAGCTTTAACCAACGCAGTGGTTTTTGCAGGAAATAAGCCGGATTCATCAGCGCGGCTGTCGCACCGATGTAAATTGGGTGCATAATGCCAAAAATAAGTCCCATATCATGGAAATGAGGCAACCAGCTTACGACCGACGAGTTGTTATCATGACCAAACGCCTCTTTCATTAGCGCCTGATTATCAAGAATATTATTGTGGGTTACCATCACGCCCTTGGGTGTGCCCGTCGAGCCTGAGGTATATTGCAAAAATGCCAGTTGCTCACCATGAATGTCTGTACGAGGCCACTGTTGGGTGGTCGATTTAAGAGCAATGTTATCCGTAGTAAATAGTGCTAATTTCGCTAGGCTAGGCTCTGCATCAAGCAATGGCTTGGCGATTTCATTGATTTTTTCACTGGTGAGCGCGCCTTTGGCACCTGCGTCTTCAATGATGGCACGCAGACGATCAACGTTTTGATTCTTCTTAGGAGGATAAACCGGTACCGCAATGATCCCAGCGTATAAACATCCAAAAAATGCTTCTATAAATTCAAATCCGGAGTTGTATAGTAATAATGCTCTGTCACCCGGCTCAAAATATTCACTCAATACCTCAGCAATGGATGCTGCGCGTGCATGCAATTCTTGGTAGGAAATAGTTTTACTTGGTAGTGCCTCATCGTAAAAATACTGATAGGCAATATCTTGAGATCGAGTACGCGCTAAACCCGCGAGTATAGTAACAATATTTGTATTCATGCCATCCCCATAACTTGGTTGGGATTCCTTTGGCAACAGCGCGAGCAATATCTATTTGGCTTGCGACAGTTAACCATCAGTAACGTTGTAAAAAACCAATCAATTACTTAACCACAACAAACACAGTACCTAACATAAGCAGGGAAGCGTTTGTGGGGTATATTTATAAAGGTTAACTAACCGCTAAAACCGCGAGCCAAGTTAATCAACAGCACCTTTTTGCTATTTGCTTGCAGCACAACAACATCGCTGTAATTACTCACTGTCATTTTAACACACCAATATGGCAACTTTTTTACTACTAGTAGTAAGAAAGACTGACGACTTCAGAGAATCAAATAGAGTTTAAAAATGAGACCTTTCAACAGCAGGTAAAACAAACACAACGAGAAAACGACTGCGGTTTCACACCAACTACGAGTGATCAGTAAAAAAGGCTAGCACAAGAAACTGATAAATAAAGCAACATATTAACAAAAAAGTAAATTTATTCATTACACTAGATTACACTCAGTTAATTTTAAGATTTTTGTATGACATATTTAAAGGCTATTGCGCTTTGAGCTTTATTTTTGCAATAGAAAAGCCTATCAAACACTTAACTAGGATTACTCAGCGGTCAGTCGCACGTTATAGCTAAAGCGTATTAAGAGGAACTAACAGAAGGATTAACGGACACCATTTAGTCGTAACACTTGTTCAAATTGAGGCATAAATAAAAAAGACCAGCGCATATTTTTGTACTGGCCTTGGTTTATTTAGTCGTTGGATTATACCAATTTTCTTAATTAAGTGGTCTATTTTGAGGCGAGAAAATCTTGTCGATAACACCGCTTCCGCGCCCTGCTCACGCCGAGGCACCTACGTCCTGTAGGCGAGGCAAAAA
>NZ_RCSQ01000105.1:0-26215 GCF_004103255.1 Pseudoalteromonas sp. PS5 | reverse complement strand
AGTCTACTTTGTAACATCGCGAGGTAAACTCGCTCCCACCACAACATCAACAGAGTGCAGCACTGGTAAGAGGCGGTTTACCCGCCGAGCTGTTGGGTCTATCAAACAAAAAGAATAAAACATCCTACTTTGTAACATCGCGAGGTAAACTCGCTCCCACCACGACATCAACAAAGTGCAGCACTGGTAGGAGGCGGTTTACCCGCCGAGCTGTTGGGTCTCTCAAACAAAAAGAATAAAACAGTCTACTATGTAACATCGCGAGGTAAACTCGCTCCCACCACAACATCAACAAAGTGCTGCATTGGTAGGAGGCGGTTTACCCGCCGAGCTGTTGGGTTTCAAATAAAAAGAATAAAAACTAACTACATGCACTCACCTCAATGAAAGCAATCAATCTATGAATATTTACCTGTTTTAATGGCTGCTTAATTTACAGACGCAAGTCGAATGCCACGGTGTTAAAAACTCATTATCAACATTTCAGATTGAGAAGAAAAGAGCAAAGCTGTGACGTTATTTTTGGCTAATTAGGTAAGCACCATTCGGTATTTTTGATACCGAATGGCTAAAATGAAGTAACTTGAAAGGTAAGGGCTAAATTACGCGTGAGAAGCGTGTAGTTTTAATTTGGTTTTGTAAATAAGCGTCAAAGCACATACAAATAATGCGGATAAACAGGTTCCCACTATTGGTGACTTTGATGGTGTGTTTAGTTAGCGTCACGAGTCCATCTGCTGCTAGCGGCGCTAATGCGGTGAGAGCTTGAGAAAAATATTCATCAAAATTAATATCAAAACGTTGTTCGAACTGCCCTTTATCTAATTCAAAATGACAAATAAGCTGTTTTATCACCGAGGCGCGAATTTCATCATCATCACTTAATGTGATACCTTTGCTAATAGCGCATTGCTTAGCTTCAATAGCTTGATAGTATGGCTTTAAGTCTTTCTCATTTTGCAAGATCATATGACCAACTTGTGAAATAGAAGAAACACCTAAGCCTAATAAGTCGCAGTCACCATGGGTTGTATAGCCCTGAAAGTTGCGGTGAAGATGGCCTTCATTTTGCGCCATAGCCAGCTCATCGTCTTTTTTAGCAAAGTGATCCATACCGATGAATTGGTATCCTGCTGTAGTCATCTGCTCTAGCGTTTGTTTAAAGATAGCCAGTTTTTCGTTTGCACTTGGCATATCGATTTCCTTTAGCTTTCGCTGAGCTGCAAATCTATCAGGAAGGTGAGCGTAATTGAACACTGATACTCTGTCAGGAGACAGTGCGATAAGCTGTTCAATCGTCTTTTTATAGCTCTCTACCGTTTGAAATGGTAGCCCGTAGATCATGTCCATGTTGATAGACTTAAAGCCAAGCTCTCTTGCCTCAGTTAACGTAGCGAGCACTTCATTAAGTTGTTGTGGGCGATTTACTGCTGTTTGAACTTCGTCATTAAAATCTTGTACACCGAAAGACACACGATTAAATCCGAGCTGATGTAGGTGACGCATCATGTTCGGTGCGAGGGATCTGGGGTCTATTTCGATACCACGCTGTGCACCATCTGAAAACGTAAAGGCGTTATTCAACATGGAGATTAACCGAGTCATTTGCTGTTCGGTTAAGAAAGTGGGTGTACCGCCGCCTAGATGTAGCTGTTCTACCGTATAATGCTCAAAGAAAGGTGCTTTTGCGACAATCTCTTGGGCTAAATAATCAAGATACAGATCGGCTTTTGACTGATGGCGGGTGATGATCTTATTACAACCACAGTAATAACAGAGCTGATGACAAAAAGGAATGTGAATATACAAGGAAAGCGTTCGAGAGTTTGACCCCATTATTGCCGTTTGCAAGTCATTGTGGGAATAGCCTGTCTCTAGCGATAGCGCTGTCGGATAGGATGTATATCTCGGACCTGAGATATTATACTTGCTGATAAGGGAGTCATTCCAAATAGGTAAATTAATCACGATACGCACTCTCGAGTTATAGTATTGACGAGAGTGTACTGCGTCCAAGCCGATTTGGGTTTGCCTCAGATCAAAGCATGCCGTGGTTACGGCATGCTTTAACGTATAGATTATAACTTAAATTGATTAACGGTTGAGTTAAGCGCTTTAGCCAAGTCATTTAAATCTCGAGCCTCATCAGCCAATACGTTAGCGTGGTTGGCAGTGCTATTAACTAGCTCATTGATTTGATTAAGGCTGTTATTTATATCTTCTGCCACTACCGTTTGTTGCTCAGTTGATGTGGCTATCTGATGACTTTGATCTTGGACTGTTTTTACTGACTCTGTAATTTCTGTTAAAGCGTTAAGGACTGCTTGAGTTTCTTCAACAGTACCTTCTGCACGATCTTGTCCTTGTTGCATCATAACAGAGGCTTTTTGCGCAATTTGCTGCAAACGGGAGATCATATTACGAATATCGTCGGTTGATTCTTGTGTACGGCTTGCAAGTGATCTTACTTCATCTGCTACAACGGCAAACCCTCTACCTTGCTCACCTGCACGAGCTGCCTCTATTGCAGCATTTAGCGCTAGTAAGTTGGTTTGCTCAGCAATACCATTGATCACATCTATCACTGCTCCGATGTTGCTGGTTTCTTGCTCAAGACCTGCTACCACTTTTGCTGCTTCACCAATATGTAGTGCCAATTCAGTCATTACGTCTTGTGCTTGTGAAGAGCGGCTTGCTCCCTCATTGGTTACGCGTTGCACGACGTCAGCAGCTTGATTTGTTTCTTGTGCGTTGCGAGAGATCTCCGTAACGGTTGCGGCCATTTCAGTAACCGCAGCACTGACGCTATCTACTTGCTCTTTCTCACGCTGAATTTCACTATTTGTGTTGTTTGATACTTCACGTAGTTGTGCCGATGCGCTACTTAGTTGCTGTGCTTGTGCTGCGGTATCCAGCATCATGGCTCTTAACTTATCAATAAAGGTATTCATATGATGGGCAAGTTGGCCTACTTCATCTTTACTGGTAATGTCGATGCGCCTTGTTAGATCCCCTTCTCCAGATGCAATATCATGCATGGTTTCTGTCAGCGCGACAATGGGTCTTGTGATCATCTGTGTGGCGATAAGAATCATGGCTACGATAATCGTTAAAATAACAATTAAAATGGTGATAATGCCCATCACAGCTTCGTCGACAGGTTCATTAATTAAAGAAACAGGTATAAGGATGCCGACATGCCAATCTAAAAGTGGGTTGTCTAGTTTTACATTATCGTAAACAACATAATATTCCTGTCCTTTGAAAGTGACACTTGCAAAGCCTACTGGGTTACTTTTTATTGCATTATTAAGAGCTGCAAAACCATGGGTATTATTAAATTGGGATTCCAGTCCATCTAGCCCTTCTTTTCCCTTAGCGCCTTCGTCTGTTGTTGAAAGTGAATGCCCCGTGCGCTCGGATAAATGTACCACTTTTAAATCACCATCGAGTAAGAAGCCATAGCCCTTACCTTGAAACTGGATTTGCTCCACCATGTCATTTAATTTATTAATTTGCAGATCAACACCACCCATCGCTACGAGTTTGCCATTACTGCCATAAATAGGTTGGCGGATCACGGCTGAAACAGCCCCTGTGTTTATATCTGTGGCAATTGGGCCAACATACAACTGACCGACATCAAGTGTTTCTTGCCACCAAGGACGCTTGTAAGCGTAGTAAGGTCTGCCATCAGAATAAGCTGAAGTTCGGTCGTTTTCTTTAAAGTACTCACCGGTATTGGCAGACGCGATGAAAGCCGAGAGAATATTTTCATCACCACGGGCTATCCGAACTAAGTCTTCATTAACCTCTTGATAATCTTTATCACGACTAAGATCAGCACCGCGTGTTTTGTAATTCTCGAACCAATGGATGTTGTGTGGGGTAGAGACAAAGGTTTCAACGACTTTGCCGTACTGACCAAAAAATGCTTCCATGGCAAGTTTTTCAGCCTGAATATAGCTTTGTGTTTCTCGTTCAATCCCCTCTCTTGAGAGTGTTGCGATATGATTTACAAAAAAGCTTGATGCGATGATTAACAACATCGAAATAGTACCGCCGATCAACAGCAATATTTTCTTTCTTAGGGATAAATTCTCGAGCATGACAGTTCTTATTTTTAGCTTGTGCAAACAATAATAAAACCATAGATAAAAACAGAACGCTACCGTTTGCGTTGACTTGTTTTACATAGATAATACAAGTGAACTCAAAGGGTAAGGCTATATTAAGATGAAAGTATTAAATCATAATGTTGTGGTATTAGGTGCAGGATGGCTAGGTGAGGCAATATGTCAACACGCTCAGCTACAAGGTTGGCAAGTTGAGGGGACGAGAACACAATTGCATCATACTCATCCTTGGTCTAGACAATTCGTGTTGACGGAGCAAGGCCAAGTTGAGCACTCTGTGACCCTAGAACATGCTTATTGGATCTGTGCTATCCCGCCAAGAGCCAGACAGGTTGATAGTAATTACCTTAACACCTTAGAGCAGGCTTTATCTCTTGCCAAGAAAATGTCTGCTAAAGGGTTTTTGCTTTGTTCTAGCACTGGGGTTTATGACACAGCTGACGCGGAATATGATGAGCACGGCGCACTTGCTGACAAGTCAACTTTACGAGTTAGTATACTTAGAGGTGCTGAAGAGCGGGTGCTAAATAGTGGCGGTAAGATTGCACGCCTTGCTGGTTTACAAGGGCCAAACCGAGAGCCTGGTAGGTTTGTTGCGGGTAAAGCGTTATCAAGCTCAGCAAATGCTCGAGTCAATATGGTACATAGGGATGATGTCGTTGCGGCGATAACTAGCATTGTTGCTCACTGGCAGGAAGCAGCAGATATCTATAACATTTGTTATCCGTCTCATCCAACACGAAAAGCGTTTTACCAACGCCACTGTAAACAGTTGGGTAATCCAGAGCCGACGTTTGCATCCTCTGCAACTCAGGATCGCATTATAAAAGCCGAGCGTATTACTGAGCTCGGCTTTGAGTATCGTCATGCGATTTATTGAGATTATGTAACTGGAGTTGACGGTAATAGCTGAGCTGGCAGTAGGTGTGCCAGCGCTGCTTGCTCCAGTAAATTATTTGCAGCTTCGATATCTGGCGCGAAATAGCGGTCTTTATCATAGAAAGTCACCACTTCACGAAGAATATGGTGGGCTTCTGTTACTTTACTCGATGGTTTAAGTGGCGCTCTAAAATCCAGCCCTTGTGCGGCTGCTAGGTATTCTACTGCCAACACACCTTGAGTGTTGTCGGCCATGTCTTGCAAACGCCTTGCTGCAAATGTGGCCATTGAAACATGGTCTTCTTGGTTGGCTGAGGTTGGCAGACTGTCAACACTGCCTGGGTGTGCGAGTGTTTTGTTTTCAGAGGCCAATGCGGCTGCGGTGACTTGTGCAATCATAAAGCCAGAATTTACACCGCCATTGTTAACTAAGAAGGGTGGTAATTTTGATAAACTTGAGTCGATGAGCAGGGCTATACGACGCTCAGCTAAGGCACCAATTTCAGCAATCGCGATCGCTAGGTTATCAGCAGCCATAGCAATAGGCTCTGCGTGGAAGTTGCCGCCTGAGATAATGTCACCGGCATCTGCAAAGACCAATGGGTTATCAGTAACACCATTCGACTCAATAAGGATAACCTCAGCTGCTTGGCGGATCTGAGTTAAACAAGCACCAAGGACTTGTGGTTGACAGCGTAAACAATATGGGTCTTGAACTTTTTCACAGTCTACATGGGCGTCACTGATTTCAGAACGAGCTTGCAATATATCGCGAAACGCAAATGCAGTATCTATTTGACCTTGTTGACCGCGAACCTCATGGATACGTGCGTCGAATGGTGAGCGACTTCCCATCGCCGCTTCTATACTCATTGAACCAACTACGCAGCTTTGGGCATAAAGATCCTCAGCTCTAAACAGGCCTTGCAATGCAAAAGCAGTGGATGCTTGTGTACCATTTAATAGCGCAAGGCCTTCTTTGGCAGCTAATGTAAGTGGCGCAAGTCCAGCGATCCTTAAGCCTTCTTTGGCATCAATGAGTTTGCCTTGGTGACGTACTTGGCCTTCCCCTAATAGCGGTAAACACATATGTGATAATGGTGCAAGGTCGCCAGATGCACCGACCGAACCTTTCTTTGGTACGCATGGATAGACTTGCGCATTCAACAAGGCTGCCAAAAACTCAATCACTTTAAGGCGGATCCCAGAAAACCCTCGAGATAGCGAGTTGATCTTCAACACCATCATGAGTCGGACAGTACTATCGTCCATCAGCTCGCCAATGCCAGCTGCATGCGACAGTACAATAGAACGCTGCAATAACTCCAGTTCATCTTTAGCAATCTTTGTGTTGGCAAGTAGTCCAAAGCCGGTGTTGATCCCATACACAGTGCGACCTTCTTTAATCACTTTCTGTACAGTTTCTGCACTGTTTTCAATGGCCGCTTTTGCTGACTCATCAAGGCTTAAAGATACAGGGTGTCGGTTGATTTGGCGCAAAATACTCAGCGTCAACTGGCCTGGGAGTAAATTTAGTGAGTACATGCTTACTTTCCTTCTAGCATTGGTAAATCAAGTTTCTGCTCTTTTGCACAGTCTTTTGCAATGTCATACCCTGCATCTGCGTGGCGCATCACACCGGTGCCTGGATCGTTCCATAGTACCCGAGATAAACGAGCGTCAGCTTCGTCTGTGCCATCCGCCACAATTACTACGCCAGAATGTTGGCTAAAGCCCATACCAACGCCACCACCGTGATGCAGCGAGACCCACGTTGCACCGCCTGCGGTATTTAACAAAGCATTGAGTAACGGCCAGTCTGATACTGCATCGGAGCCATCCATCATTGATTCAGTCTCCCGATTTGGACTCGCTACAGAGCCAGAATCTAAGTGATCACGGCCAATAACAATTGGTGCTTTGAGTTCCCCATTTTTGACCATTTCATTGAATGCTCGTGCAAGGCGTGCTCTGTCTTTTAACCCAACCCAGCAAATACGAGCAGGTAGACCTTGGAATTGAATACGTTCGCGTGCCATGTCTAACCAATTGTGAAGGTGTGGGTCGTCTGGAATAAGCGCTTTAACCTTCGCGTCTGTTTTATAAATATCCTCAGGATCGCCAGATAACGCAACCCAGCGGAATGGACCTATGCCTTGGCAAAACAGTGGGCGAATATAAGCAGGAACAAAACCCGGGAAATCAAAGGCGTTATCGACCCCTTCCTCTAGCGCCATTTGGCGAATGTTATTCCCGTAATCAGTTGTTGCAGCTCCGCGCGATTGCAGCGTTAGCATGGCTTTTACTTGCACTGCCATAGATTGTTTTGCCGCTTTTACAACCATTTGTGGATCGCTTTGACGAAGTGCAGCTGCCTGAGCCATAGTCCACTCTTGCGGTAAGTAGCCGTTTAGTGGGTCGTGCGCAGAAGTTTGGTCGGTCACTACGTCAGGCGTGATGTTGCGCTCAACCAACTCAGCATAAACATCCGCAGCATTGCCCAACAGACCAACGGATACAGGTTGCCCAGAAGCCTTAGCTTCATTAATGATAGCTAACGCTTCATCAAGTGTGGTTGCCTTTCGGTCGACGTAGCGTGTGTTAAGACGAAAATCAATTCGTGACTCATCACATTCAACAACGAGGGCGCTAAAACCAGCCATTGTTGCTGCCAGCGGCTGCGCGCCGCCCATGCCGCCAAGGCCACCGGTTAGGATCCACTTGCCTTTTGCTTCACCATTGAAGTGTTGTTTTGCCATCGCGACAAAAGTCTCGTATGTGCCCTGTACAATACCTTGTGAGCCAATATAGATCCAAGAGCCTGCGGTCATTTGGCCATACATCATCAGACCTTTTTTATCCAGCTCGTTGAAGTGATCCCAGTTCGCCCAATGTGGTACTAAATTTGAGTTAGCAATTAAGACACGAGGCGCATTACTGTGAGTTTTGAATACGCCGACCGGTTTACCTGATTGCACCAGTAAGGTCTCATCTTCTTCTAAGCGGTCTAACGTTTCAACGATTTTATCAAAACATGCCCAGTCGCGAGCGGCACGACCAATACCACCATAAACCACCAGTGCATTAGGGTGCTCAGCCACTTCAGGGTCAAGGTTGTTCATCAACATTCGCTTTGCGGCTTCGGTAAGCCAGCTCTTTGCGGTGATCTCTGTTCCCCGCGGTGCGCGGATCTCGCGATTTGGGTCTAATCTTGGGTTTTCACTCATTCTGCTCTCTCCTGTTGTATATACAACCTAAGTGAGAAGTCTAGTGGAAAGCATAGTTGAACTTCGCTTCGTTAGGTTGTGTGCTTATTTTTTACATAATAAGCGCGTTATTATGTGTGTTGATGATGTTGCCGTAGCGCTTTAGCCACGGCGTATTGTATTTATTGTTTCTGTTTAAAGGTGAGGTGCCCACCTAGTCGGTATTTACTGCCCGGTGAAATGAGGCGTGCAAAGCTGACAATCCCTTTTGCTGACCAGGTTCTGCGAATCATTTGCAGACAGGGTTCCTCATTATACAGTCCAAGCCATTGGCAAACTTCTTGTGATGGCATAATGGCTTCCACCGTATGCCTTGCTTCAGTCAGCGGTGCAACGTGAGATAAATACCCATGTGGTGTGATCTGTTCAAAGTTTTGGTCAAGATATTCAGGCGCTGACAGCGGATTAACAAAGCGCTCTTCAACTTGCAGCGGTTGCTCATTTTCATTATGAACGATAACGCTTCTATACACAGGTGCATCAGCTTCAACACCAAGAGCGATAGCAATAGGTGCAACGGCTGCAATTAATTCTAGCGTTAATACTGTACAGGTGTACTTGCCATTACGTGCATTCACCTCATCAGCAATGTTTCGGATCTCCAATAGGGAAGACTGAGATTTAAAGCTTGCTACAAAAGTACCTAACCCTTGGCTACGAGTTAAAATTCCAGCTTCAGTGAGCTCGCTTAGTGCACGCCTTGCAGTCATTCTACTCACTGTAAACTGATCCGCTAATTCATTCTCCGAGGGAACCCGGTCGTTCTCGTGCCAACGAGCTGCACGAATGTTGTCGATAATATACTGTTTTATCAACGCAAACTTTGGAAGATCGGCCACTGTTGTTATCTCGAGTTAGTATTTATGTAAATAAAGATGGCACATTTATCTTGTATATACAAGTTTGCCTGTTAGACTCAAGGCATAAATTTATGGTCTCTACACTTCTCTAATTGAGCAATTGCGGACTGTTTCACCTCAGAGTATTCAGGTTTAGATAGGAAAACGATAATGTTAGAAGCTGATTTATTGATTATTGATGTTAACCTCGCAACCATGGATCCCGCCCTTGATAACCCTTATGGAGCAATAGAAAACGCGGCTATAGCTATCAAGGACGGTAAAATCAGCTGGCTTGGCCCTCGTTCATCACTGCCTGAAATCGATGCGCTAGCGACGCCCATTCACAAAGCGAATGGCCAATGGTTAACACCAGGGTTAATTGACTGCCATACGCATATTTTATTCTCAGGATCTCGAGCCAACGAATTTGAACAAAGGTTACTAGGCGCATCCTATCAGGAGATTGCAGCGCAAGGTGGAGGGATCGCAAGCACGGTCAAAGCAACGCGTTTAGCCGATAGAGAGTTCTTATTTGTAAATGGCAAAGACCGTCTCAACAGCCTTTTAAGAGAAGGAGTGACCACAGTTGAGAGTAAATCTGGCTACGGTCTTGATGTTGATAATGAACTGAAATTATTGGAAATCAATCAACTACTGAATGATCACCACCCAATTGATGTCCATAGCACATTTTTAGGTGCGCATGCACTACCGCCGGAATATAAAGATAATAGCCAAGCTTATATTGATTTAGTATGCGATACGATGTTGCCTTTAGTTGCGGAGCGCCAATTGGCAACTGCTGTGGATGTATTTTGCGAGAATGTTGGGTTTTCATATCAGCAAACCAAACAAGTTTTTGAACGAGCACAAGCTTTGGGACTAAAAATAAAGTGTCATGCCGAGCAGCTATCTAATCAGCATGGGAGTGAACTGGTTGCCGACTTTAAAGGGTTATCTGCTGATCATATTGAGTATCTGGATGAAGCGGGGGCTAAGGCGATGGCGAAAGGTGACGTGACAGCTGTGTTGCTGCCCGGCGCTTTCTATTTCTTGAGAGAAACACAAAAGCCCCCGATTGAATTACTCAGAAAACATCAAGTGGCTATGGCAATAGCCAGTGATTTTAACCCAGGGACTGCACCACTTTGTTCACTTAGGTTAATGCTAAATATGGCCTGTACCTTGTTTAGAATGACGCCAGAAGAATCCCTCTGTGGTGTGACGAGAAATGCAGCCAAAGCACTGGGTCTTAAAGACCGCGGTATTTTAAGGATTGGTATGCGTGCAGATTTAGCGTTATGGAATATTACTCACCCTGCTCAGTTAAGTTATCAATTTGGCATAGCTGACCTGTCAAATTTGTGGATCTTGGGTAAACTTAGTCAGTAATGAAACTTTTATAAGCAGTTAATTATGCTCTCAATTTCAACAGCAAATGGCAGTGTCACAGAAATATTGCTGTCTGAAGGAATCGTGCTACTTATTACGCCATTGACGGCGGGGATCGTTGGCGCAGTGCTAATGGGAGCACTTGCTCTATTACTCACGCGCTCCAGCGCCACGCTAAAAATCGCGCATGTGACAAGCGCGATTGTTGCTGTGTTACTGGCACTGACTGGTGACACCACTTTTTTATACCTGCTGACTTTGGTATTGCTCTTATATTTGTTCGAAGGCTTACAAACTCACAGAAGCGGCATGCTATTAATTAGTATGACGGCTATCATTGCGCTTATTACATGGGTTGTGTCTGAATATGTGTGGGTTAGTGCTGCTCAATATAGTGCTATTGCTATTATTGTTATGTACGTTTTGCTGCTGATTTATCAGACATATCAACAAACAGAGATGCTAAGTCGGGAGGAGGAGGATAGCGATGACATTGAGCATGAAAGCTTAGGGTTGCCAGGAAGACAAAGTTTTAAGCGTGCGTTTAATGAATACAGGCAAACGAATGGCCATTCTTGCATGCTTGTACTAGTTCGACTGATGGGCTTTGAACAGGTTAACTTTCACTTAGGTCGTGAGTTTGGCGATCTGCTTTTAGCTCAGTCAGCGAACCGTGTTGCTCAATGTTTGCAGTCCGGCGACGTGATGGCGATCACTCATGGTAATGAAACGGCTAAAATGGCACATTTGGGCGGTCTCAACTTTGCGTTTGTATGCTCTTTGCAACACGGCAATCATTTACACGAGCAGCTTATCGAAGAAATCGCAAACAGCACCTTAAAGCCATTTAATGTTGGTAGTTGTACTTTAGAAATCACAATGAGAGCAAGCTATGTCAATTGTGATGAGGAAATGGGTCAATTAGAGAATTTGATCTCCTGTGTATTTTTGGCACTCGATTCCCAAATTGTAACCCACCAACAAAGCCTTCAACAGGTAGTGCCTTATCAACAACGCATGCAGATCCATCGCCTTGAGCAACAAGTTAGGTTATCGGAGCTTGCTAAGATCAATTTTAGATCTGAGTTTGAGCTTTATTTTCATCCAGTTATTCGTCATGAAGATAATGGGATCGAGTTTGTTGAGTTGTTACTGCGATGGCAACATCCCAAACAAGGGATCTTAAGTGCACATGAGTTTATTGATGATATCCGTTTAGTCGGGCTTGCCATTCCTGTCGCTCAATATGTATTGGAGCGAGCATGCGAGATAGCATTGGCACTCAAGATGGAAGGGAGCGCTGTACCGATCAGCATTAACGTTTTTGGTGCTGAGCTGTTAAGTGAAAGCTTTATCGAATTTATTGATTATACCTTGCTACATCATCAGTTAAGTCCAGGGGCTATTATTATTGAATGCCCAGCGAATATGCTTGCTGAGTTAAATGAGCAAGAAATTGCGATGATCAGTAGGTTGAAAAGCCTTGGTGTAAAAATGTGTGTTGATAGCTTTGGGGATGCTCCGCTTGTTTTGGCTAAGGTACCCGCATTACGATTTGATTATGTGAAACTCTCTCGAAGCATGACGCAGGAGCCTGAGTCGATGGGACATACAAAATCTTTGGTAAAGGGAATTGTTGAAATGCACCAAGAAAAAGACTGTTTAGTCATCGGTGAGGGGGTTGAATCTACGGGACAGCTAGAGTTTGTTAAGAGCATCGGAACAATCGCAGCTCAAGGTTTTTACTTTTCTAGACCACAAAATAGTAATGTATTGATTAGTTGGCTGAAGCAAAACCTGTAATACCAATTTACTTGCTTCAGCTAATTGGTATTACGTGTGTCGCGTGCTGATGTAGGCGTTAGCAAGACTAGTTAACACTTGGCCACAATGCGCTAACCCAGTACGCTCTCCAAGTGGATGCTGGGCCGGTGCTGCTTCACAGAGGTGGACGTACTTTGTATTCGGATGCTGAGCTAAACGGTAGACAAAATACTCTGCATCATCACAGGTAAAGCCTTGATAAGTAAGTGCACTAGCTGGCATTTCAATAATTGCATCGACATCTAACTCGACACCCAGAGGGGCATGATGAGGAAGTTGTGCGAGTGCTTTGTCTAGCGCCTCAGGCAAGCTCAAAGTTCGCCGTGTTTTTATTGCTTGATAGCTCGAAAAACCAAACCCAGCTTTACCTAACTGCTCCAAAATCGTTTGATTATTTTTATGCTCATGCAAGCCGATAACATGATAGCTAGATAAACTGCCTGCTTGGTACGCATAGTTAAAGCCATTTCCGCTATGCCTTCCCTCACATGCTCTAAAATCGGCGTGAGGATCAAAGTTAATAGCGCACGCCGCTTGTTGAGTTGCAACGTGATATGCCTGTAAAATACCATAAGCGTTGTTGTGGCCACCACCTATGATTATAGGCTCCAAACCGGCTGCAAAAATCGGAGTCAGTGCGCTAATCACTTGCTTGTCGACCTCTGAGCACAACTGTCTTAATCTATCTAGCTGTTCAGTATCTTGATTACTTAACTCGCAAGAGGCTGCTTGTATTTCTTCTATATTCACTTCACCGAGTAGAAGAATTTTATCGCCACCAAGAAATTGGTTATTAGGTTGGTTGAGAAAACGTTGGAGGAACGCCTGCCAGCCAAGAGCCGCGCCACCTAAACCGCAATTAGCTCGAGGGCCAATGTCTTCGGGAATACCGAGCAATACGTAGCGGATCCCAAATTGTGCAGCATCTTTTAGTGATGCTGCATAATCATGCTCACATTGTAAAAAGCTGATATTTTGCCAAAGGCGCGTTTCCCCAGCTCTGGCTTTTACAAATTGTGAGATATGGCTTTCATCATATATACGAACTGCAGTATTCATGACTTATTCTTCTGATGTTTAATCTACTTCGTTTTCGTCTTCTAAGACCAGCTCTTCTGCTGAGATGATGATGCCTGTCGAGTCGGCATAGACGAAGTCATCTTCATAAAACGAAACACCAGCAAAGTTTACAGGGATCCCGACTTCACCACTGCCACTACTGTCTGCTGCCACTGGAATAGATGCGATCGCTTGAATGCCAATATCGCTCTCTTCTAATTCATCGACATGGCGAACAGCACCATAGACAATAATACCTTGCCAATTATTCTCAACAGCGAGTTCTGCTAAATCAATATCAATTAAGGCGCGTCTGGTAGAGCCGCCACCGTCAACGAGTAAAACGCGACCTGTGCCATCTTGTTGCAGCACATCTTGGATTTGCTCGTTATTCTCAAAACATTTGACGGTAGTGATTCGACCACAAAATGATATTTGGCCGCCAAAGTTGATGAACATAGGCTCTAGCACGTCCACCACATCGGCAAAGTGGTCGCAAAGATCAGAAGTGCTGTATTCCATATTGGATCCTCGAATATTGATTATCATTACCCAGTATACTCTCATACTTGTGCTTAGCAATGCTTTGATTCAACTTACATATTTGTGTCTTAAAAGTGTCACCGATTTGTTATTTTGCTCTTCTATGCTGATATTGTGAGCAATTAAGCGTGACCGAAGTAATGAAGGCAAAATTAGCAGAGTTAGACACTGCACTTTATTTTGTGGTGTTTTGCCCAAAACCGAGAAATTGGTTTAGGTTAATAGCATTAGGCTTATCGAAAAGTGGTAATGGTGGACTGTATGTGTTGGTGGCGATTGCATGTGCGCTCTTTTTAGAGCCCCTGGGTCAGCAGTTTGCGCTAACGGTAATGGTGGCTTTTGTAATAGAGAGACCGCTTTACTTTTATTTTAAAAATCGCTTTGCTCGACTGCGCCCCTGTGATTGCTATGCAGTAAAAGCATTACTCACACCAAGCGATAAGTTTAGCTTGCCATCAGGGCACAGTGCAGGTGCTTGGCTATATGCGACTTGTCTAATAGAACATCTTCCTCTGGCTACTTTTCCGTTAATGATATGGGCAACCGGAGTGTCTTTGTCACGAGTGATTGTTGGCGTGCATTACCCGCTTGATGTCGTACTTGGTGCCATAATGGGCATTGCATGTGCAAGTGTAGCGATTTTGATGTTAGGAAGTTTATGAAAATACTATATGGTGTTCAAGGAACAGGTAATGGCCATACCACTCGAGCACGGGTGATGGCGAATTGCTTTCGCGACATGGGTGTGTCAGTGGACTATTTTTTTACCGGTCGCCCGTCGAAAAACTATTTCGATATGCATGACTTTGGAGAATACCGTAGCTGTCGTGGTTTATCGTTTGTGACTGAGCATGGCCAACTGAATCGTTTAAAAACATTGCAATCGCTTCAATTTGGAGAGTTTATTCGTGATGTTAAGCAGCTTGATGTGTCAGGGTATGACCTCATTTTTAATGATTTTGAGCCAGTGAGTGCTTGGGCTGGAAAAATGGCAAAAGTACCTGTTCTTGCGATGAGTCATCAAGCTTCTTATCTATATAGTGCGGTGCCACAATTCGCTATTCAACCTTGGCACCGTGCGTTGATCCGCTATTTTGCACCTGCTGATATCCATTTAGGAGTACATTGGCAGCCTTTTGATAAGCACATTATTCCTCCCTTCATTCCGTACGAAGCAGAGCAAGAGCAATGTGCATCAATCGCCAATAAAGTACTAGTTTACCTTCCATTTGAAGCGCTTGAAAGTGTGATTGAATTGCTAAAAGACTTCCCTGACAAAGAATTTTATTGTTATCACCCAGAAGCCCAAAATAGCTCACGGCAGCATATTCACCTTAGAAAGCCAAGTAGAGCTGGGTTTATTCAAGACTTAAAAAATACCAGTGGCGTGATTGCGAATGCCGGATTTGAACTTTCAAGTGAAGCGTTAAAGTTAGGCAAAAAACTATTATTAAAACCGCTAGAAGGGCAGTTTGAACAACAAAATAATGCCCAGACTTTAGCCTCGCTTGGGTTGGCGCAAGTGATGAATTATTTAAATGCTGGCGCCTTGGAAGAATGGCTGAACTCATCAATGGAGCATTCGATTTTCTTTCCATCAGATCCTCACTTCCTAGTTGAGTGGTTGGTAAAAGGACAATGGCATGACGTCGCATCGCTACATCAGCATTTATGGCGGGATGTTAATTTAATGTTTAAAAAGGTGGCTTGAATATATTATTTTGTAATATCAGCCCAGAATAACTAATTAGAAGGAGGTAATCCGTTTCGGCTTCAACTATACTTTCTGTGATCATTTCATATTGTAGGTAAGCCAATGGCGGTATTAGAAAATCTAACTATCAGACGTCGTTTGCAATTGAATGCATTAGTGGTAGGGATGGCCTTAATCGTAATGTTATTTATGATCATGTTCGAAGCTCGAACTATGCTCAAATTGAATGAGTCAATTCAATTTGCAGAAGAGCTCGAAGTTCATGAATTAGCAATGCGTAAGCATGAGAAAAACTTCCTGTTTTATAAAGAGGAAGAAGCGCTAGAAAAGTTTGAGGCAGAATATCGCCTACTACAGACAAAACTTGATTTACTTCAAACTACTTTTACTGAGTTTGGTATTGATTTAAGTGAAACCAATCAGCTTGAGGCGATTACGAAAAGTTACTTTACCGACTTTCAAAAGGTTGTAGAGCTTCAAAGAACGATAGGTTTGCACCCAAAAGATGCGCTGTATGGCGAGCTTAGGGGAGCAGTGCATGAAGTCGAAACTTTGCTAAAAGAGCAGCAAAATTATCAGTTGCTTGCGACTATGCTGCAACTTCGCAGAGCCGAAAAAGATTTTATGCTTCGCCTCGACACGAAATATTTGACACGATTTAATGACCTAGTCACCCAGTTTGCTAAAGAGATCCGTGCAGCTGGCTTTAGCTCGCAATATCAATCTCAGCTACTTACTCTCCTTAATACTTATCAAGTTAAATTTGCAGGTTTAGTCGCAGCTCAAGAAAGGCTTGGTTTAGATCTGGATAGTGGGGCATTAGGGAAGATGAAGGCAATCGTTGAGAGAAGCGATGCGATTGTGAATGCTGTGGTGGAGCAAGCCAAAAGCGCGATTAAGGAAAACGTCGATCAAACACAAATGGTTGCGATAGGTGTGTTTATAGTTGCTAGTATCATTGTAATGACATTGGTGCTTTCAACCAGCCGCTCCATCATTCAACCAGTTGAACGGGTGTATCAGACGATTGAGCGGATCCGTCGTGATAATAATTTAAGTTTGCAGATCGAGCAAAGTGGTAACGATGAAATCACAATTATGACGCGAGACTTCAATAGCTTAATAACGGACTTTAGACATTTAATCGCGGATGTAAACGGTGCGTTGGCGACAATAAATGAAGCCACCAATCACCTCACCGAGACGACGGCACAGACCAGCGCTGGTATGTCTGAGCAACTTCATGAAGCTGATATGGTGGCAACCGCAGCAACTGAAATGCAAGCGACAATTCAAGATATCTCTCATAATACAGGTGAGGCTGCACATAAAGCAGAAACCACAAACGAAAATGCCCAGCAAGGCCGTCGTGAAGTGACTGCTACAATTGAGCATATTATGCAGTTATCTGAGTCACTCGGGGGGGCTTCAAGCGTTGTTGCTCAACTTGAGCGTGATGGTGAGACTATTGGCTCAGTACTGGATGTTATTCGTGGTATTGCCGAACAAACTAATTTACTTGCACTCAATGCTGCCATTGAGGCTGCGCGAGCTGGCGAGCAGGGCCGAGGCTTTGCGGTTGTTGCAGATGAAGTTCGCTCTCTTGCTCAGCGTACCCAAGATTCAACACAAGAGATTGAAAGTATTATCTCCACGTTGCAGCAGCGCACACGAGAGGTAGTTAACATCATGGATCAGTGCCGTGAACAGGGTAATGAGAGTGTTTCTCAAGCTGAAAAGGCCGGCGAGCTACTTAGTATGATCACGCAAGATGTGCAAACGATCATGGAAATGAGTACGCATATCGCCACTGCTATTGATGAACAAAATCAAGTTGCTTCTGAAGTGAATAAGAATGTCGTTAAAATTAGAGATATTGCACAGAGCGCTTCTGAGCATGCACATTCTAATGCACAAAGTAGTGAAGAAGTGGCAGAGCAAGCGCGCGTGTTACATGAGGCGGTTGCGAAGTACACAGTATAAACGCTGAAACCACTGCTTATTTATACCAAATCCCCACTGATTGATAGTGGGGATTTTTGTGTTTGACTCTAAGGTATAACCTGAGCTGCGGATAATTAATGCCTTTTTAGCAGCCAGTTTTAGCGTTAACTGCGTTGAGCTCACTTCCAATAGGCATCTACTGGTGCGTAAATTCGCCTCGTCTACAGGATGAGGTACCATAGCGAGAGCAGGACGCGGAAGCGGTGTTTCCACTAAAACTCTCTAGCTAGACAAGGTGGTAAGTTAAGCTGTACTTTAACAACAAAGAGCTAGAGCATTCCTTATCCAAACCTCAGGTTAATTACATTTTCAGATATTGCGAGGCAATATGCTAGGGTAAAGCAAGAAGTTGTATACGTCTGTAGTCAAAATATGGAGACGTACATTACATTTCAGAAGACTTTACTCAGTACCATGAGCAGGCATTGTTATGGAAGTTTGATTAAGGCACAAACTTGATAGGTACGCTGTCCTTTTTGGCGTGATGCTTTTCTACCGCATCCAAGTATTCCTGCCATAATTTATCGTGTTGTGTGGCTATGGTATGTAGGTATTGCCAACTAAAGAGCCCTGATTCATGACCATCATCAAAAATAAGCCGTGCGGCATAATGGCCAATGGGTTCAATCGCTTTAATAGCCACACTTTGTTTGTTTAGTACCAACTGTTTTTGTGCAGGAGTGTGCCCTTGAACTTCTGCAGATGGGGAATGTGTTCGTAAGTATTCGGCTTTTAGGCAGTAGTAGCTGCCGTCCTCAAAATAAACGTCGAGTACTTTACTTAGTGTGTGATAGTGAAGTTTGGTTACCTGATACATACTGTTCCATACCAATGAAATTAACTCTTCAAGCAATATGAAGGGTAGTGCATTACCCAGCCATTCCTGAACCAAAATAGCTGCTACCAATTTACTTAATACTTGTTTAATTTGAAGGCGTAAATCTGACGCTAACAGTGTTGAATTCACTTCCAATAGCCATGCCTTGCCTACAGGATGTAGATACCTTAGCGAGAGCAGGACGCGGAAACGGTGTTTTCCCTAAAACGTTCTGGGTAGACAAGGAAAAACTAAGTTGTGCTTTAGCAACAATGAGTTGAAACACTCCCTATCCAAGCCTCAGACTAAATAGAGAAGTTCTCCCTAGTTATTGAGAAGATTTTCTCGCCTCAAAATAGGAAACTCAATTAAGATAATCGGTATAACTTAACTTGTCTGTATTCATAAAAAAGCGGAGCTTTGCTCCGCCTTTTTGACTTTCTTTTACAAGATGAAGCGGCTTAGGTCTTCGTCTTGAACAAGCATATCTAAATGTTGTTCAACATAAGCAGCATCAATCGTTAAGGTGTCACCGGCCTTTTCACTGGCATCGAATGAAATCTCTTCCATCAGCTTTTCCATCACAGTGTGAAGGCGACGCGCACCGATGTTTTCAGTTTTCTCGTTGACCTGATATGCAGCTTCAGCCAGTTTGGTGATGGCATCATCGGTAAAGTCGATAGTAACGTCTTCAGTTTTAAGTAGTGCCTGTTGCTGCTCTGTAAGAGAAGCATTTGGCTCAGTTAGAATACGTTTGAAGTCACCAGCAGTAAGCGCTTCTAGCTCAACGCGAATGGGTAAACGGCCTTGTAGTTCAGGGATTAAGTCCGACGGCTTAGCCATTTGGAAAGCGCCTGATGCGATAAACAAAATATGGTCAGTTTTTACCATACCGTGCTTTGTATTAACCGTAGAACCTTCGATAAGTGGTAGCAAGTCACGCTGTACACCTTCACGGCTAACATCAGGCCCTGAAGACTCTCCGCGCTTACAAATCTTATCGATTTCATCAATAAACACGATACCGTTTTGTTCAACCGATTCAATAGCTTGCTCTTTAAGTTCCTCTGGATTAACCAGCTTTGCAGCTTCTTCTTCAATTAGTAGCTTAAGTGCTTCTTTGATTTTTAGCTTGCGGCTCTTTTTCTTATCACCTGACATATTTTGGAACATGCTCTGTAGCTGATTGGTCATCTCTTCCATACCAGGAGGTGACATAATTTCAACGTGAGGAGCCGTTTCAGCGATGTCTATCTCAATCTCTTTATCATCTAACTGGCCTTCGCGTAGTTTCTTGCGAAATACTTGACGTGTCGATGAGTTTTCATTTGGTTGAGACTCACCCCAGGCATCTTTTGCAGGTGGTAAAAGTGCATCTAAAATACGCTCTTCTGCTGCTTCTTCTGCGCGAAACTTAAACTTTTTGGTTTGCTGTTCACGGGTCAGTTTAAAAGACACTTCAACCAAGTCACGAATGATGGTTTCAACTTCTTTACCAACATAGCCCACTTCAGTGAATTTGGTGGCCTCGACTTTAATAAATGGTGCATTTGCCAGCTTTGCTAAACGGCGGGCGATTTCAGTCTTACCAACACCGGTTGGGCCAATCATCAGAATATTTTTTGGTGTAACTTCTGCACGCAACTCTTCATCAAGCTGCATACGACGCCAGCGGTTACGTAGTGCAATCGCAACGGCTTTTTTAGCTTTATCCTGACCAATAATATGTTGATCAAGCTCGTGCACAATCTCTCTTGGAGTCATAGCTGTCATGACGAGTCCTATTACAATTCTTCGATAGTTTGGAAATTATTAGTAAATACGCAGATGTCGCCTGCAATCTTTAGGCTCTTTTCTACGATCTCTTTCGCACTCAAGTCTGTATTCTCAATTAGTGCAGTTGCTGCCGCTTGTGCGAAATTACCACCACTGCCGATAGCAATAAGGTCATGCTCAGGCTGGACAACATCACCGTTACCAGTGATGATAAGTGAGGCGGTTTCATCGGCTACTGCAAGCAAAGCTTCAAGCTTTCTCAGTGCTCTATCTGTGCGCCAATCTTTTGCCATTTCTACGGCTGCTTTGGTGAGATGGCCTTGGTGCATCTCAAGCTTAGCTTCAAAGCGTTCAAATAATGTAAATGCGTCTGCTGTACCGCCAGCGAAACCAGCTAGTACCTTACCATTGTATAGGCGGCGTACTTTACGCGCGTTGCCCTTCATAACTGTGTTACCAAGTGAAACTTGGCCATCACCGCCGATAACCACTTTGTCATCTCGACGAACGCTAACGATGGTAGTCATAGTAATCCTTATCCGGGTTTGTACCCGTGTAACTCAAGATTAGTAAGAAATATGGGTAGACTGATAAAAATCAAGTCCAGCCCCAAATCCCACAGCCAAATATCCCGACTCGCTGTAGCTTGTTTTTGTCACTTTCAGCCAAACGCTTAGTATCATAAGGCCCTAAACGAACGCGATACCACACACCATTGCTGCCTTCGGTACGGCGGATCTCAGCGATTAGACCCGCAAATGCCACTTTAGCCTTCATTGCTTCAGCTTGAGCATGGGTCTTAAATGACCCGCATTGCATTTGATAGGGGCCTTTACTTTCGATTTCTTTGACTTCTACCTTGATTTCATGATTTTTGATTTCTTCGATGAACTCAGGTGGGCGCGGTTTTGGTTTAACCACGGTTTGCTCTTGAGCAGGGTGTGGATTTTTAGCTTGCTCTACTTCTTTAGGATCCGCATTGGTCTTGATAAACCATAGACCATAAGCAAAACCACCAATTAACAGTAATGCAGCGATAGTTGCTACAACAGGAAATTTTGTGGTTTTCTCGGGTTTTGTTTTGCCTTTCCCTTTGGGTTTTTTATTGATGTAATCGTGCTGTGCCATGAGTCATTGGTTTCTAATAGCTATCCATTGGATCCACATCTATGCTCCAGCGAACTCGGTTGGCAGACTCGTGCGTTGAAATATAGCGCGCAAGTTGCGAAAGATAGTTGCGAAGCACAGTGCGTTGTTGTGCGTGTATATGTAACTGATACCTGAACTTTCCTGCAATTCTTTCAAGCGGCGCAGGAATTGGACCTAGCAATTGTATACCAGGATAGGGGGTAGCTGGAACCAAATCTGATAAAAACTGCAACACAGTGTTGATGTTTGTGGCTTCGGCGCGAATGATAGCCAGGTGTGCAAAAGGAGGGAGCATGGCTTCTTCACGCTCTTTTAGTGCATATCTTGCAAAGTCACCGTAACCATTGTTGATTAAATCTTGTAATAGTGGGTGCTCTGGAAAATGGGTTTGTAGTAGCACGGTTCCTGCTTCACCGGCTCGACCTGCACGTCCTGCAACTTGCGTGATTAATTGAGCCATCTGCTCAGTCGCTCTGAAATCACAAGAATACAAACCAGAATCTACATCTAAGATCACGACAAGGCTGACATCGGCAAAGTGGTGCCCTTTGGCTAGCATTTGCGTGCCAACTAATATACGTGCCCCTCCTTGGTTTATGTCTTCTAGTGCACTTTCAAGGCTACCTTTGCGGCGTGTCGAATCGCGATCAATCCGAGTGACGGGAATATCCGCAAAGCGTTCGGTTAAAAAGCTTTCTAGCTGCTCAGTACCTAGCCCAGTAGGCATAATTTGAGTACTACCACAGTCAGGGCATTGCCTTGGCACAAAATCTTGTTCACCGCAGTGATGACATACCAAACGATTCATATTTTTATGATATGTGGCGCTGGTGGAGCAGTGTTTGCAGGTGTTAAGCCATCCACACTCATGACACATTAATGTTGGGGCGAAGCCGCGTCGATTTAAAAACACCATCACTTGCTTTGCGCGGTTAAGTGTTTTTTCTATCCAATGTAAACTCATTGGTGAAAACCCGCCTTGCTCTGGTTGGCCTTTCATATCGACTAGGTGAAACTGGTTATCATGTTGAGTTTGTGCGCGTTTACTTAGCGTCACCAATTGATATTTGTTATTAATGGCTTTGTGTAGCGTTTCCAATGCGGGCGTTGCTGTTCCTAAAAGCAGAGGGCAGTTTATTTGGTGAGCACGAAATGCAGCGAGATCTCTGGCGTGGTAACGAAGACCTTCTTGTTGTTTAAAAGAGTTGTCATGTTCTTCATCAACGATGATCATACCAAGACTCTTAAACGGTAAGAAAATGGCTGAACGAGTGCCGATTACCAATGCGCTTAACCCTTTTTCGGCGCGTCGCCACGTATGTAGACGTTCGTTATCGGTTAAATTGGAGTGCCATAGATCGATAGGAAGATCAGTAAAACGCTTCTTAAAACGGTTAACGGTTTGCGGTGTGAGGCCAATTTCTGGGACCAATACCAGCGCTTGTTTTCCAGCCTTGAGTATATTTTCAAGACTTTGCAAATACACTTCGGTTTTCCCGCTGCCTGTTACCCCTTCTATTAAGAAAGTCCGGTAGCCAACTTGTGCATTAATTGCACTGCAAATGGTAGCCTGTTGATCGTTTAGGCGTGGCTTGTCACCTAGGTGCAATTCGTTTTGTGCCCAGTCGCTGTCATGTTCAATAGACTGTACTATTAGTGCTTTGGCCTCGAGCGCTTTGATGGTTTGACTCGCAAACCCAAGCGCCTTGAGTTCGCTTAACTTTATTGCGCCACCTTCATATAACTGAGAAAGCAAAGCTTGTTGTTTTTTGGCGCGTAGTGTAGGGAGTGTTTGCCCTTTTTCCGTTAATCTTACCACAGGGATCTGGGTTTTATCTGGGTGGCCACCATCTCTTAACACGGCAGGGAGTGCTGTGAATAATGTATCACCAATCGGATGGCAATAATACTGTGAGACAAAATGCAAAAAATGTAATTGTGCCTGATTTAAAACAGGCTGTTCGTCGAGTACTGCGATAACCTGTTTAAGTTTCTCTTGTGGCACATCAGTGCGCTCTTTTATATTGAGTGCGATAGCAGTACAGCGACGGTTAGAAAAATCAACCGTTACTCTCATCCCAGTTACAACGTGCATCGTTGCTGGTAGCAAATAATCGAATGTGCGGTGTAATGGTAGCTTCAAAGCTACTTCAAGAATGAGCATATATTTCAATCCCATAAAAGTGAGCGCAGGCTCGAAGTATATACCTAAGATTATGGTATTGGAAAACAGCCCCAGCAATGACGATAAAAAACTCTGAAATATTGCTTGTAGATTGTCCAGTTAACCACTAAAATACGCCTCCACAATTTTGTATAACTACGTATGGTGCCAGACTTCGGGTTTGGAGAGCGATACGGCCTTAACTAGAGGTTGCTATGAAAGAAGGTATTCACCCTAATTACGAGACGATCACAGCATCGTGCTCTTGCGGTAACAAGTTCGAAACTCGTTCAACGCTTTGTAAAGATATTCACCTAGACGTATGTTCTGCGTGTCACCCGTTCTACACAGGTAAGCAGAAGATCCTTGATACAGGTGGCCGTGTTGATCGCTTCAACAAGCGTTTCGGTGCACTTAGCAGCAAGAAGTAATCTTGCTGGTCTAGTCGAAAAAAGCACCCTAGGGTGCTTTTTTTGTGCCTACGGTTCAATTGCAATTATAATAATGTATACAAATAGGCAGTGTTTGATTGCTTGTGCTTGGTACACCCCCGCCTTTTAAATCTTAAAATCAACTGATTTGGCAGCAAATCTTTACTGTAACCTAGAATAGAGTAATAGCTCTATTTCGCATGTTAATATTGGCTATTAATGAGCTTAAGTTGTGCCTAGGCAGAAAACGAATATATTTAATTATATTACTAGACACTATGCTTCGTAGTGGTAAATCGTGCTTTGTGCTTCTAAATGTCTCAATTGTGCAGTTAAATTTAGTAATAATTATAAATATTGCTCTTTAGTCATGGTATTTTACGCTAGTGCTATTTTTCATCACTTTGACTTGTCTTTAACCACTTACTTGCTTACTTTTGCAGGTCTAAATTGTGAAATTTTTCTTAAAATTGAAGAGAACGTCGAAGAAAATACGAATAAATACCGTGTAAGTGGATAGACCTGATTTTACTTGAATAATGAAGAAAACTCGGTATTGTGTGATGACGGTCGATTACCTATATGTCCTATTGACATCTGCTTAAAGCACTGTGCTTTTGAGTACTTTTATGTCGTCGCTCATATAGTTAATCGCACTGTTTGTGGTTGTAAATATGGAAGCAACCGACACTCAGAATGCGAATGTTTAGCACACTCTCACATTAACTTCGTAGGAAAATATCGCGCCATGACAGATTTTCGTCAACAAGCTCTAGATTATCACGAGAAGCCCGTTCCAGGTAAAATCAGCGTAGAGCTGACTAAGCCTGCCGAGACCGTAAAAGACCTAGCACTCGCATACAGCCCTGGTGTTGCCGAGCCAGTACGTGAAATCGCGGCAGATCCTGCGAATGCCTATCGTTATACAGGTAAAGGGAACATGGTAGCTGTGATCAGTAATGGTACTGCTATTTTAGGACTAGGTAATTTAGGTCCTTTGGCTTCGAAACCAGTTATGGAAGGTAAGGCTCTGTTATTTAAACGCTTTGCTGGACTGGACTCGATTGATATTGAAGTTAAACATAACACCACTGAAGACTTCATCAATACAGTAGCGAATATTGCAGATACTTTTGGCGGGATTAACCTTGAAGATATCAAAGCGCCTGAGTGCTTTGAAATTGAGCGCGCGCTTATTGAACGCTGTGATATACCCGTTTTCCATGATGATCAACACGGTACTGCAATTGTGACTGCGGCTGGTATGCTCAATGCACTTGAGATCCAAGGTAAAGATATTCATGATGCGATCATCGTGTGTTTAGGAGCTGGTGCCGCTGCAATAGCGTGTATGGAGCTACTTATAAAATGTGGTGCACAAAGAGAGCATATTTATATGCTAGACAGAAAAGGCGTGATCCATACTCGTCGTGACGATCTTAACGAATACAAAGAGCTGTTTGCAAATAATACGGATAAGCGCACGTTACAGGATGTGATTGCAGAGGCTGACGTATTTGTTGGCGTTTCAGGCCCAGATCTTCTATCTGCTGAAGATTTAAAATTAATGGCTGATAAGCCAGTTGTATTTGCATGTTCGAACCCAGATCCTGAGATCAGCCCCGATGTTGCACATGGTGCTCGTGATGATTTGATTATGGCAACAGGTCGTTCTGATTATCCAAACCAAGTGAACAATGTGCTATGTTTTCCGTTCATCTTCCGTGGTGCACTAGATGTACGTGCTACAGCGATCAATGACGAAATGAAGATTGCGGCAGTTGAGGCTATTAGAAGTATTGCAAAAGAGCCAGTACCTGCAGAGGTGTTAAAAGCAGCTGATGTCGACAGCCTTGAGTTTGGTCCGCAATATATTATCCCTAAACCGATGGATCCTCGCTTGTTACCTCGAATAGCAAAAGCGGTTGCTACTGCTGCGGTTGAATCTGGCGTAGCGCAAATCGAGATGCCCTTGGGTTACATGGAATAAAATAACCTAAACTGGGATAATAATTTGTTCTCTAGCAGTTGTTATCCCTTACTTCTGCGATAAATTTGTTTGTAATAGGCCAGCTATTGACGCACAAATTTGCCTTGTATTAAGAAATAACTGCTTGTAGCGATTCCAGCTTAAGTATGAAAAAAGCCTCGATTGAGGCTTTTTTGTGTCTTTATTTCCGTGAAAAATGAAGAGTCGATATTATACCAATTTGACTTAA